>DCMG01000014.1:11713-24742 GCA_002321335.1 Bacteroidales bacterium UBA1628
GAGGAAGGCACGGCTATGTACTTCGAATCAAGCAGCAAGGTCAATTTCAGATACCTCGACGGAGAAGACACTGTTGTGGTGACCAAACCTTTCGCCCTGACTGACGATGGAATAGACCTCAACACACCTGTCGAATTCAACGGACACAGCATGCGGAGGTTCAAAGTCGACTACTCAGACGGTTCCTACGTCTGCACGGACAAGGGACAGGAGGATATGAGGTTTGAGTATGATCATCCTGACACATATGTCAAATACGAGGATCTCATCGGAGATTACTATTGTGTCTGCGGCATGCTGATGTTCGATATCGACGGACAACCAGTGGAACATCTTGATTCGATAAGATGCACATTCAGACAGGCCGAGGACAAGAGGTACCTCATCGCGTCAGGTCTGGTCCAAGTGCCAAAGGAATCTTCAACAGGAAGCACACCTGAATACGTTGACGCCGACATCAAGATAAAATACGATCCTTTCTTCGGCACATTCGGGATGATCTCTCAATTGATTGATGAAAAGAGCAAACTTTGCATGCTGGGATACCAACGGACCTGGGGATTCGGCGAGAGCTTTTTCATCACATACTTTTCCGATGGGAAAGGGCACTATGTCGGAGACTCTTCTTACTCCACCGCAGCCAGGCTCGGAATGTTTTACGTTTCAGACATAAACTTCAATTCCACGGTCAATATCAAACAGGCACTAAACTGCTGGCGCTGTTTGGACAACTCTGGTTCATTCACCATTGTTCGTTGGACAAAAATCTAATGTTGGACATGAAAGCATCAATATCTAAATATTTTGTGGCGCTGACGCTTCTTGCACTGACCTGCGCCTGCAACGATTACGAGAACCCCTACGAGGGCTCAAACGGCTATTCCTCCGCGATAAGTCTGACCAAATCCGACGTTTTCTTTTCCGCAGCAGGCGGGAAAGGAAGCATCGAAGTCAACGCCCCGGCCCCTATCTCGGCCAGAACAACCGCTCCTTGGTGCCACCTTGGAGTGGAAGGCATGAAGGTTAATGTGACTGTGGATGAGGCGGCCACCCGTAACGGACGGTCGGCGATCATTGTCCTGAAGTGCCAAAACGACTCTGTCAAGGTCACATGCATCCAGAAAGGATTCACACTGACTTCCGAGGTACCCGAGAGGATCTCCTCCAAAAATGCAGGAGGTTCTTTCAAGTATCTTTTCAGGAGCAACGTCATTCCTCAGTTGTCCACATCGGCAGACTGGGTCTCAGCAAGTTTGAGGAATGATTCTCTGCTTGTGACAATCCAGGGAAACCCTGATGAGAGACCCCGGACAGGCTGGGTCGCTTACTCTGTCGGAAGTGAGAAAGACACCATCAGGTTCAGCCAACTTGACGCTGACAAACTTATTCCAGGAAAATACGAGATTCCGGGATATCTTTACGGAGGATGGAACAAGGACTACGTAGCCGAGGCCATCGTGGAACTAAATCCAGAAAGCACGAGAGCGCAATACTGTGACGAAGGAATAAGGGATGTCGTCATCTACAACGTGACATTCCCGAATCTTATAAAGACCACTAACGGCAAGATAAATCTTACCCCTGTCGTCCAATTGGCTTATGATCCGGACAAAGGATACATTTCATGGTGTACATCATACCAGACAGCCAACTACACCGAATGCCGGTATAAGTCCGGGACGAAGTGGATGTATGTTTTCTCCAGCCTGCTCAACACCGGCGAGATTAATCAGAATGGACTTGGAGGGACAAGGCTTGTCAATCCTCGTGACGCCTACGGTCATTATGTGGCGCAACCAGAGTTTGATGATGATGGAGTATTGTACTGGAAATTCAAGAGTTCAGGAAAGTTCGAGGAAAAATACCCGAACAGAGGATCTTTCGACGGTTGGGGTTTAGGATTCTTCCTGGACAGACAGTTCGCGACAAAGAACATCAAGAACTTCTTCTTCGTCTCCAAGGACATGGTGATGAAAAAAGTAGGTGACCTCTAACCTCAGGGGGCACAGCGCAACCGCTTAAAATTAAGGGTGAGACCTAGAACTATAGGTCTCACCCTTAATTTATAAGCAAATCAATTATCAGAACCCGAAATATTCCTTGGCGTTGTTGTAGGAGATGTCACGAACCATCCGGGCGACGGTGTCGATTTCGGACGCTGGAATCTTGCCGCTCTCGACATCGGTACCGAGGATGTCGCAGAGGATGCGGCGGAAATATTCATGGCGAGGGTAGCTGATGAAGCTGCGGGAGTCGGTCAGCATGCCGACGAAGCGGCTCAGAAGGCCGAGCGAGGAGAGAGCGTCCATCTGACGGCGCATTCCGTTCTCCTGATCGAGAAACCACCAGCCGGAGCCGAACTGCATCTTTCCGGGAACCGAGCCATCGTTGAAGTTATAGGCCATGGTCGTCATCACCTCGTTGTCCTTAGGGTTCAAGCAATAAAGAATCGTCTTAGCAAGGTTGCCGGTCTTATCAAGAGCATCGAAGAACCTGTTTCCCGCAACCGCGACCGGCTTGTCGTTCATCGAATCGCAACCAGCATCAGGACCGACACTATTGAATATTCTTGTGCGATTGTTACGAAGAGGACCGACGTGGAACTGCTGCGTCCACCCGGACTCGGCATCCATCACTGCAAGATCATAGAGAACGGCGCTCTTGAACTTGACCGCGTCTTCTTCTCCGACAGGTATTCCTGAAAGAGCGGTTTTGAATATTCCATCTATCTCCTTTTCATCATATTCCTCCGCATAGAAAGTGTCAAGACCGTGGTCCGAAAGGAGGCAACCCATCGACCCGAAGAAATCGTGACGCTTGCGGAGAGCCTCGATCAGTGTTGAATACGACCGGATCTCAATTCCTGAGGCCTCGGAGAGTCTGCCGAGATATTCATTGAATGACTTGACATCCTCGATCACCGTCACTTTGTCCGGCCTCCAGGTCGGAAGGACTTTTGTCCCGAAAGGATGCTCTAAGATCTGCTTGTGCCAACGAAGGTCATCGGCCGGATCATCGGTAGTGCAGACCACCTCGACATTGAACTTACGGATGAGAGCCTGTCCCCTGAACTCCGGAGTGGCAAGTTTCGCGTTGCACTCTTCGAAGATCTCACGAGCGGTCTCCGGCTTCAGAATCTTGTCTATTCCGAAAACTCTGCTGAGTTCCAGATGCGACCAGTGGTAGAGAGGGTTGCGCATGAGGAAAGGCATGGTCTCCGCCCATTTCTCGAACTTCTCCCAAGAGGATCGTCCACCGGTGATATATTCCTCAGGAACCCCGTTCGCCCTCATCGCCCTCCATTTGTAGTGGTCGCCGCTGTGGCCGTCCACCAGCCAGAGCCGCGTGATGTCGCTGAATTGGATGTTCTCTGCGATTTCCCTTGGTGAAAGATGGCAATGGTAGTCGATTATCGGCAGTTTTTCGGCTTGATTGTGGAAAAGTTGCCGGGCTGTCTCGTTGGACAGCATGAAATTCTCGTTGATGAATGCGCTCATTGTGTTGTCAGCCGTTAGTGTACTTGGCGGGAAGATGTTGTCATCCTTCCATGCCTGACGATTTCCGTACAAATTTAGCAACACGGACGGGAAATTACAATATTATTCATGTCTGACATTATGTCAGCGATTCCGTAATTGGCAGATATTTTGATATCTTTGCAGTCGCTTATGATGACTTTCCAGCCATCGCAAGTGCAAGTGTATGAAAACAAGGAGAATAAAGATATGAGCAAAAAGAACAGAGAAATAAAGAATAAAGAGCAGGAAGATCCGAAGCAGGAAGGCAAGTCTGCCGAACAGGCAGAAAAAAAAGCAGAGAACAAGCAGGAAGGCAAGAAAGAGGCTCATGAGGTTGATGAGGAAGCGAAGAAGATTGAGGAGAAACTGAACACCCTTCTTAAAGAGAATGAGGAGCTCAAGGCTAGTGTGGCAAAGGAAAAGGATGACTACGTCCGCCTTTTGGCCGATTTCGAGAACTTCCGCAGACATTCCGCTGAGGCGAAATTGGAGCTGGTCGCATCTGCCTCGGCTGACACGATAAAAGGGCTTCTTCCGGTTTTGGACGACTGTGAGAGGGCAATGAAGATGCTTGAGACTTCGGCTGACGAGGTGGCCAAGGAAGGTACAGCGTTGATTTTCAACAAACTGATGTCATATTTAAAGACCAAGGGACTTGAGGCCATCAAGGCCAAAGGTGAGAAATTCGACACAGATTTTCACGAGGCCGTGGCACAGTTCCCTGTTCAGGAAGAGGACAAGAAAGGTCTCGTCTATGACGTGGTTCAGACAGGCTATACCCTTTCAGGCAAGGTCATCCGCTACGCAAAAGTGGTTGTAGCGATATAGGAGATTGAGTGAATATGGCAGAGAAAAGAGATTATTATGAGGTGTTGGGGGTCGCGAAGACCGCCACAGCCGATGAGATAAAGAAAGCCTACAGGACAGCCGCGATGAAATGGCATCCTGACAGATGGGTTGACGGCACGGATGCGGAGAAGAAGACCGCCGAGGAAAATTTCAAAGAAGCCTCGGAGGCTTATTCAGTGCTCAGTGACCCTGACAAAAAGGCAAAATACGACCAGTTCGGATTCGCCGGGGTGGACGGTCAGCCGGGACCTGACTTCAGCGGAGGGTTCGGAAATCTGGACGACATTCTGAGAGACCTCTTCGGAGGCGGTTTCAGCGGATTCAGCGGAGGTGGGTTCTCTGGCTTCTCCGGTTTCGGAGGCGGCAGTCAGGGACGGACTCAGCAAAGAGTCATGAAAGGCCGTGACATCCGCACAAGGGTTCGTCTGACCCTCGAGGAGATCGCCACCGGCACCGAGAAAGAGATCACCATCGAACGCAACAGGCCATGCCCAGACTGCGGAGGACGGGGAACCAAGAACGCTTCCGACGTCAAGACCTGCCCGACCTGTAACGGCACAGGTCAGAAACAAAGTGTCGTGAACTCGCTGTTCGGAAGGACGATCACATACACTACCTGTCCTCAGTGCGGCGGTGAAGGAAAAGTGATCAGCAATCCTTGCCGTACCTGCGGAGGCACAGGCCTTGTCCGCAGACGAGAGACAGTAAAGATTAGGATTCCGGCAGGTGTCGAGAACGGTATGCAGTTGACACTCAAAGGTGAAGGCCATGCCGCCCCACACAATGGAGTCAACGGTGACCTTCTCGTGATCATCGAGGAGATTCCGCATTCATCATTGAAGCGCGACGGCAAGAACCTGTTCTACTCGACCGTGATTTCCGTCACGGACGCCATACTTGGAACCGAAATCACGGTCCCTTGTCTGGACGGTTCGTACAAAGTCAAGGTCGATGCAGGGACACAGTCCGGCACAGTGATGAAGCTTCGCGGCAAGGGTCTTCCGGCTGTAAGCGGGTACGGAAGCGGAACCGGAGACCTGTACGTAAAGATTCTGGTCTGGATTCCAAAGAAACTCTCCTCTGACGAAAAGAACGCCTTGGAGAACATGAGGACAAGCCGGTCGTTCACTCCGGATCCTTCACGTGAAGACAAGGCGCTGTTCGACAAGATGAAGAACATATTCTAATGAGAACTACCATCGATTTCATATTAACGGACAATGGCAAAAGTAATCACATTCGGTGAAATCATGCTCAGGCTCTCCACCCCGGGATACCTGAGATTCTCACAGGCAAAACAGTTTGAGGCCACTTACGGTGGAGGGGAAGCCAATGTGGCGGTTTCTCTGGCGAACTTCGGGGTTGACACTGAATTTGTTACCCGGTTCCCGGAGAACGACATAGCGCAAAGTTGCATCCGCGACCTTCACTCCTACGGAGTCGGCACCAAGCACTGCGTGTTTGGCGGCGAGCGTTTGGGAATATATTTCCTTGAGACCGGAGCTGTGGCACGTCCAAGCAAGGTGGTCTATGACCGGGCATACTCCTCAATCTCAACCATCCAGCCGGGGATGATCGACTGGGAGAAGGTATTCGAGGGAGCAGACTGGTTCCATTGGACCGGCATCACCCCGGCGATCAGCCAAAGTGCGGCTGACGTGTGCCTTGAGGCTATCAAGGCAGCGAACAGACTTGGAATATTCGTGTCCTGCGACCTCAATTACAGGAAAAACCTTTGGAAATATGGCAAGACTGCAGCAGAAGTGATGCCTACTCTTGTGGAAGGCTGCGACCTGATCCTCGGCAACGAGGAGGACGCCGAGAAGGAATTCGGAATCAAGCCGGAAGGATTCAACGCCGAGCAGACCGACGGAGCCATCGACCAGAGCCGTTTCGAGAGCGTGTGCAGACAGTTGATGACAAGATTTCCTCGCTGCAAGAAGGTCGCCATCACCCTGCGAGGCTCGATTAACGCCAACCACAACACATGGGGTGGGGTTATATTCAATGGAGAGAAACTCTTCCAGTCCCGACGCTATGACATAACACACATCGTGGACCGTGTCGGAGGAGGAGACTCATTCATGGGCGGCCTCATATATGGCCTGTTGACCTACAAGGATGACCAACTGGCCATTGACTTCGCCGCCGCCGCGTCCGCGCTGAAGCACACCATATTCGGAGACTTCAACCAGGTGAGCGTCAAGGAAGTGGAGAATCTTATGAAAGGAAACGGCTCCGGCCGCGTGTCAAGATAATATTTACGGATATGGCAAAGTACAGAAAACTTGAGACCCTGACAGCGATGAAAGAGACAGGCATTGTCCCTGTCTTCTTCAACACTGACATCGATGTCGCCAAAAATGTTGTCAAGGCTTGCTACAAGGGTGGTGTCAGAGCCTTTGAGTTCACCAACCGTGGGGACTTCGCGATCGAGGTTTTCAAAGATCTGTCCAGATTCGTTCTGGCGGAATGTCACGGACTGATTCTCGGCGCAGGCACCATCGTTGACGCTCCGACCGCTGCGCTCTACATCCAGATGGGAGCCAACTTCATTGTGTCTCCATGCCTGAACCCTGAAGTCGCAAGGCTGTGCAACAGACACGGCATTCCTTACACACCGGGATGCGGCAGCGTCACCGAGATCAGCAACGCTCAGGAACTCGGGTGCGACATCGTGAAGGTCTTCCCTGCCGGAAGTGTCGGCGGACCGAAGTTCGTGAAAGATGTCCTCGCTCCCCTGCCTTGGTCGATGATCATGGCGACAGGAAGCGTTGAGCCTACCGAGGAGAATCTCTCGGCTTGGGCAAAGTCTGGAGTCACCTGTGTCGGAATGGGTTCAAAACTGTTCCCGAAGGAGATTGTCGCCGCCGGGGAATGGGACAAAATCACAGAATTGTGCGAATCAGCATTGAAATTCTTCAAATAATCTCAAAAAGTTTTTGGATTTAAGAAAATATTCGTACATTTGCAATCCGAAAAACAAGAGCAACCGCTTACGGGTCGTTATCAGATGTGCGTAATGTTGCCGAAAAATTTTTGAGAAATGGATTTGATTAAAGTTGTAGAACAGGCTTTCGCTAACGAGAAAGTCGCTACGTATCCGAAATTCAAGGCAGGTGACACAATCACTGTCACCTACAGAATAAAGGAAGGTGACAAGGATAGACTCCAGAAGTTCAGAGGCGTGGTTATCCAACTCAGAGGTGCCACCCCACAGACAAGAACCTTCACAGTCCGCAAGATTTCCGGAGGTATTGGAGTTGAGAGAATTTTCCCGTTCCACTCACCATTCATTGACAGCATTGAACTGAACAAGGTCGGCAAGGTTCGCAGAGCAAGAATCTTCTATCTGCGTCAGCTCTCCGGCAAGAAGGCAAGAATCAAGGAGAAGAAGCTTGCTTTCGTAAAGGAAGAGGAAGCATAGCCCTTGTAGAGATAAAGTCGGAGCCAGTCTCCGGCAACTGGTCCCCTAGCTCAACTGAATAGAGCATTTGACTACGGATCAAAAGGTTACAGGTTTGAATCCTGTGGGGATCACAAAAATGCGAGGCTATTGAAATCAATCAGCTTCGCATTTTGTTTGCGGAATTAGCTCAGTTGGTAGAGCGTTGGCTTCCCAAGCCGAAGGTCACGAGTTCGAGCCTCGCATTCCGCTCTTATAAGAGAAAAAGACCAAGGAATATTCCTTGGTCTTTTTCTCTTATAAAGGACATTGGTAATCCTAAAATGATAGTTTGGCGATCTTTGATTGCCAGACTACTTATTCAGACCGGAGTTCAGGAAGTCGATGAAGCCCTCAATCGAAAGGCTGTAGCCACGGACAGGAGCAAGTTGGTTTCCGTCACAATCCAAAAGAGCGTAGTTCGGCTGGGCGTTGACACCGAAACGTGTACGGGCTATGTAGGAATTGACACGTCCAATCTCTTTGAGAGTCTTGCCTTCCGGTGTGGTCAGCCATTCAGTCTCATCAAGCTTAGTCTTGTCGTCCACATAGAGAGCCACAAGGACATATTCATTTCTAAGAATATCAAGCACTCTCGGGTCGCTCCAGACACGCTGCTCCATCTCGCGGCAGTTGACGCAACCATGGCCGGTGATGTCCACAAAGACGGGTTTGTTCTGAGCTTTGGCGGCAGCAAGGCCTTCCTCCAAGGTAAAGTAGCCGTTCAGACCAAAGGGCATCTTAAGGCCATACTTCCGGCCGTAAGATGCTCCGGCCACTGAGCCTGTCGAAGTGCCGGCGGGGTCAGTCGCTTCGGTGGTCGCTGAGCCTGTCGAAGTGACCGAAGTGACCGAACCGGCCGGAGAATCCGCATAATTGTAAACAACGAAATCCTGAGTCTCCAACGGCGGAAGGTAACCCGACAAAGCCTTCAACGGCGCTCCCCACATTCCCGGAATCATGTAAACAACGAATGTGAACACGGCGATAGCCAGGCCTAGCCTTGTCACAGAAATGTGTTCCACAGGATCGTCATTCTTGAAACGCAGTTTTCCAAGAAGATAGAATCCTAACAGCGAGAACGTGACTATCCATATTCCAAGATAAACTTCTCTGTCTAGCAGTCCCCAGTGATAGGTCTGGTCAGCGACGCTCAGAAACTTGAAGCCGAGCGCCACCTCGATGAAACCCAGAACAACCTTGACGCTGTTGAGCCAAGAACCAGACTTGCCCTTCATCTTCTTCAGTAGCGACGGGAACATCGCAAGTATGGTGAACGGCAGTGCGAAAGCGACGGAGAATGCCAGCATTGTGACCATCGGAGTCCAGAACTCGCCCTGTGTGGATTTGATCAGGACAGTGCCGACAATCGGCCCCGTGCAGGAGAATGACACCAGAACAAGGGTAAGAGCCATGAAAAATATACCGCCGAGCCCCTTGCCTCCGGACTTCGCGTCACTCTTGTTGGCAAGGCTAGAAGGAAGTTCGATTTCGAACGCACCGAAGAAAGACGCAGCGAAAATCATGAACACAACGAAGAATATCAGATTCGGCAGCCAATGCGTCGCAAGCCAGTTGAATATATCGGCTGTAACGGTGTTGCCCCCGATAATCCAGGTCAATCCGATGATGACACTGATCGGAACCGTGTAAAGAAGCACGATGAACAGGCCATAGATGAAAGCCTTGAAACGACCTTCCGCCGCTGTCGTGGACTGTTTCATGAAGAAAGACACGGTCATCGGGACCATCGGGAACACGCACGGGGTCATCAACATGGCGAATCCCCATAGAATGGCCTCGATAATCAAGGCCCACAACGAACCATCGCTCTTGTCCTCGTCATCGGAAACAATTGCCGTTGAAGTTGCTGTGCTCTCAGTTGTTGAATCGGCAGCCACCTCTTCGGCTCCCTCGGAGACTTCGCCGGCCGAAAGTGCGGACGTACCCTCGGCCAAGGCGTCTTGTGACACCTCCGCCTTCACCTGTTGTTTGGTCTCAAGTGACACGGAGAACTCCCATGTCTCCGGAGCCGCGCAGAACCTATCGTTGCATCCGCTCCACGATACCTCACCCGTAACCGTGGCCACATTTCCGGTCAACTTGACCCTTTGCTTTAAGGTCACTGAATCAAAAAAAACTTTTTCCCCTTGAAACTCAGAAGGTTTTGTGACCTGTTCAAGTTCCCCGTCCAAGGAATATCCTTCAGAAGGTGTAAACTCAATGACTATCGGATTGTATTCATGGTCTACCGTGTAGATGTGCCATCCTTCCTCGATGACAGCCTTGAATGTCAGTTCAAATACATTCTCGGAAACCGCATTGCTTGAGACCGACCATTTGGCGGTCGCCTCCGGGGCCTGTGCGAAAGAGGCCACGCTCCCGAGCAGGAACGCAGCCACCAACGCCATAGCTTTCTTGAAAGTATGTGTCATAGCGTCAAAACATTTGCCGTTATATTCGTGGATTATTATTTAGCGTATGCGACAGAACGGGTCTCTCTGATCACTGTGATCTTGACCTGTCCAGGATAAGTCATCTCCTCCTGAATTTTCTGGGCGATGTCCGCTGACAGTCTTCCGGCCTGATCATCACTGACCTCTTCGGCGCCGACAATGACGCGAAGCTCTCGGCCGGCCTGGATGGCGTAGCTCTTGGTGACCCCAGGATAGGCGGCGGCAAGATCCTCCATTCCCTTTAGTCTCTTGATGTAAGACTCGATGACCTCACGACGGGCCCCCGGGCGGGCTCCGGAGATGGCGTCACCTATCATCACGATAGGAGATATGATTGACGTCATCTCGATCTCCTCGTGGTGCGCGCCGATGGCGTTGCAGATTTCCGGTTTCTCTTTGTACTGCTCGGCTAGTTTCATACCAAGAAGCGCGTGTGGAAGTTCCGGATCCTCCTCGGAAACCTTGCCGATGTCATGCAGGAGACCTGCCCTCTTCGCCAGTTTTGGATTCAAGCCCAGTTCCGCAGCCATGATGGCGCAGATGTTGGCCACCTCACGGGAGTGCTGAAGAAGGTTCTGACCGTAAGACGAGCGGTACTTCATTCGGCCTATAAGTTTCACAAGTTCTATGTTAAGACCATGGATTCCAAGATCGATGCACGTCCTCTTGCCAGTCTCAAGAATCTCATCCTCTAACTGCTTCTGAACCTTGGCCACAACCTCTTCAATTCGCGCCGGATGGATTCGTCCGTCTACAACCAGTTGATGCAGAGCGAGTCTGGCCACTTCTCTGCGAACCGGATCGAATGCGGACAGAAGAATGGCGTCAGGAGTGTCATCTACAACGATCTCAACTCCGGTCGCCGCCTCCAAGGCACGGATATTTCGTCCCTCACGTCCGATGATGCGTCCTTTGATCTCATCGTTGTCAATCGGGAAAGTCGTGACTGCGTTCTCGATGGCCGTCTCAGTGGCGGTTCTCTGGATGGTGTTGATGACAATCCTCTTAGCCTCCTTGGAAGCATTCAGACGAGCCTCGTCCATAGTGTCGTTGATGTAAGCCTGTGCCTCTGTCCTGGCCTCGGCCTTCATATTCTCCATAAGGACATTCTTGGCCTCCTGAGCGCTCATTCCTGCGATAGTCTCCAGCTGTTTGTTCGCCTGGGCGCTGAGTCTCTCATATTCCTCGGTCTTTTTGGCAAGAGATTCCTGCTGAGCCTGAAAACTTGCCTTGGCGTTGTCAGCGTCGCGCATCTTGCGCTGAAGCTCAGAATTCTGCTGGTTCAACGAATTCTCTTTCTGTTTGATTCTGTTCTCGGCATCCTTCAACTGGCTGTTTTTCTCGTTGATGTACTGCTCGTGCTCGCTCTTGAGCTGGAGAAATTTCTCCTTGGCCTGATGAATCTTGTCCTTCTTGATCCCCTCGGCCTCAATCTCGGCCTTGGCGATGATCTCGTTCTTCTGTCCTTTCAGAACTATCCTCTGAATGATTATGTAAGCCGCCAACGCGATTACCGCGCCGATCAGGACTCCTATAAAAAATTGTAACATAATATCTAAATATTATAAATGTGTTCAACAACCAAAGGCATCCGGTTCGTCATCAAGAAACCGAAACCAAAAAACTTTCCGGCAGCACACGGCCGACACTAAAAATGGCCGGCAGTCTCCCCCAGCGGAAACAGACCGGTCATCGAATTATTAAAAAAGCCGTTAGTCGCTTGTCAGAAATCTTAATGAATAAGATTTGAGATCCGCACCGGTTCAGAAATCCATCGTCGTGTCAAAGACACAATCCCCGAAGGTGACCTTGGCCCTTCATAGCCGGCTCGAGCAAACTCGGTTCCGCAGAACTTGTTGATTTGAGCACGTGGGACTAACGGCCGTCTTTTTCAATATTCTTAATATAGGACTCAACCTCATCCTGAAGCCTCTTCGCCTCGGCGTCAGCGTCGGCAAGCCTCTTCTGGAAGGCCAATCTGCCGACAGCCTCGTTAAGAGCCACAAAGGAAAGTTTGTCGGAAAGGGTCTTGTTCGGATATTTCGCGTCGTATGCCGTCAATTTCTGGTTGATGGCATCCGCGGCAAGCCTCATCATCCGTTCCATCTCAGGAGATGATGCGACGAGGGGATATTCATTACCCGCGATCTTTATCTTGATATTCTGTCCCATTCCTAATTCTCAAGCAAGGATATGCACTTGTCAATCTCCTTGATAAGCCTCTCTATCTTTTCCTTGGCGACGGAACTGTCTCCGCCCGCTCCGAAGGCTTCGGACAGATGAAGGTTATTCACCTGTTGTTCCAAATCCTCAATCCGTTTCCTGCAGGACTCATTGTCAGCCTTGCACTGAACGAGTTCAGACTGAAGCCTTTCACGCTCCTGTCTCTCCGCCTCGTACAGCGCTATCAACTTTTCGATATCTGTCTTAATACCTTCAAGCATCATTGATCAAGGCTTTCTTTTCACCTGCCCGAGCGCAAAATTAGTAAAATATCTTCATTTGCACAAGAACTTCAACTGGCTTCCCTCAATTACTAAAAGGACATCGCACCTCGCGCGCCTCATCCGCCATTTCACGCTCTCCAACCCTTTCCGTGCGCCCAAAGACCATTCACACGAACGGAATCCCTCCCTTGTCCTCCCGCGCTCTGCAGGTTGCGCTTCATGCACAATGCACGAAGGCAGAACGATACCGATTTGTCAAACTAAAGTAAATATTATAATTTTGCAGCAATATGACAATAACAGCATAACCATGA
>DCMG01000146.1 GCA_002321335.1 Bacteroidales bacterium UBA1628
GATTCTTTGGACAGAAGTATGCTTGGCACCAAGGAACTTCGCGCCCGCCACGCCCTGCTCTACACCATCGCTCTTGAGAAAGTCGGAATGGAAATCACCTCCGACAGCATAATCAACATCGCCGTGGACTATTATTCCTCTTCGGGAGACGAGGAGATGAAGGAAAAGGCTTTGTATTATAAGAATATAATCGATCAGAACGCGGCTTCCGTCCACAAGGACACGCTCGCCCTTCAACAGCAGAAGATGATTGAGGAGCGTTACACCGACAAGCAGGCAATCATTGACCGAGGGAAGTCCATCTGGCTTCTGTGCCTGTTGGTGGTTTTTGTGGTCACCGTTTTGATTGTCATTGTGCGTCTGTTCAGAAAGACGCATAATGAATTGAAGCGGAAACCGGACGATGAGGCAATGGCCATAATCCGTGAGAGAATGTCGGTTCTGGACAAGTTCCTCGCCTCCAGACTATCCTCAGACTGTTCCTTTGACAAGGCCGCTGAGGCAGAACTTGACCGCCTGGTCTCCGATCAGGATGATTTCCTGCGCTCTTTGGTGGTTCTCTTCCGTGACAGCCACCCGGAGTTCGTGGCCGAGTTGAAGTCGCACGACTTGACGGATTGGGAGGTCGGCTATTGCTGCCTCTATGTCCTCGGACTCAAAGGCAAGGATGTCGGCAACTATCTTAAGAAGAAGCGCAACTACATCATCAGCAGTGACATCCGTCGCAAGTTAGGCCTCTCTGAGCACGACACTAATCTCGGCATCTGGCTCCGCTCCCGCCTTTCCGCCCGGTAATCAGATGAGTTTTTTGTCCGGTGGATGGGTGTATGGCCGGACAAGTCCATCAGATCTGAGATTTGTTTACGTTCAAGGTTCTGGCAGAAGATGTCGGGCCGATCTGATGACTGTAAAATGTAAGTTGTTGATAGTTAGTATATTCGTAAATCCTGCCGCTCCAAAGTGGAGGGCGGGATTTTCTAATTGCTTGTTAACTAGCAGGTAACGTTTTACGCCGGATGATGGAGATGTGCGGATTTCTCTATCTGAAAGTGGAATCAGACAATGCGCATCTTTGCATATTTCAGGAGCAGGACCTTATCTCCATAATGGTCAAAGGCTATCTTGGCCTTGAGGTCGGGAACTGTGCCGGTGATCTCGAGAATCTTGCCTTGTCCGAAGCGGTTGTGCTCGATACGTTGGCCGACTTTGAAGTCGGTCATAGGGGCGGGGACGAAATCGGTGTCGGAGATCTTTGGAGGCAGCGGACGGTTCCTCAGGGCCTCTATCCTTGAGGCAGTGTCGGAAGGCCTTGGCGTTGAGGTCGGCTTTCGCTCGTACTTGACGCTGCCTGAAGAACCGTATGGATTGCCGCTGCCCATCCCGTACTTGTTGGCCGGACGGTTTCCACCTCCAAATCTGACTGGAGAGGCATTGCCGGAATTGCCTCCGAACCGGCCTGATGATCCACTCCCGGAGCCGAACCTGCTTGTCCCATAGTCTGAACCGCTGGAGAAACGCCCGGAACCATTTCCGGAGCCGAATCCACGGGAACCGAAACCTCCGAAATCCTCGAAATCGAGCGAGTCCTCGTCCGAGAAGTTGTCGTTCCTCAGAGGATTGGCTATGTACTTGGTGTCGATTTCCTTGATGAAGCGGCTCGGGGAGTTGGACTCGTGCTTGCCGTTGCGCATTCTCGTGTTGGCGAACGAAAGGCTGACGGCTTTCTTGGCCCTTGTCATGGCGACGTAGAACAGGCGGCGCTCCTCCTCGATGTCGGCAGGGGAGGCCAGCATTCCTCCGGACGGGAATATGTTCTCCTCCAGACCGGCCACGAAAACGTACGGAAACTCCAGACCTTTGGCCGAATGCACGGTCATCAGAGCAATCTTGTTGTTCGTGTCCTCCTCGTCCTCCACGTCCACGTTGGACAGCAGGGATATGTTCTCAAGGAACGCTCCGAGGGTGAAGACAGGATATTCAACCTCGGAATCCTCCTCGGCCTGCCCTTCCGACATTAAGTCGCGGAGATAACCGTCCCGCTGCTCCTCAATGAAATGGGTTACGCTGTTGATTAGCTCCTCGACATTGGAAGCCCTGGACTGAGCCTCGATTGACGGGTCGTTCTTGAAGAATGCGTACAGGCCGCAGGCGTTGGAAATGCCGAGGGCCAGCTCGTCTGCATCGGTGGATGCCTCTTTGGCTGCAAATCCGTCAATCATCTCGCAGAAAGATCGGATCTTCGCCACGGCTGCCTGCTTGAGGCCGTAGTCCGCGAATTTCTCTGAATATGCCGCTTTGAACAGCGAGCATTTGAGGTCGAAGGCCATGGCTGCCAAAGCGTTGAGCGAGGTCTCGCCGATTCCTCTTGCCGGAGTGTTCACGATTCTCTTGAAGGATTCGTCATCGTTGACATTCACGACCAGCTTGAGGTAGGCCATCATGTCCTTGACCTCGGCCCTGTCGAAGAACGAGTTTCCGGAGTAGATCATGTACGGCAGGTTTCTCTTCCTCAATGCCTCCTCCAAGGCTCTTGACTGGGAGTTTGTCCTGTAGAGAATGGCGAAATCCTGATACTTGGCGTGGTCGGACTGCATCCTGTCTACAATCTCCGAGGCGATTGTGACGGCCTCGTCCTGCTCGGACCAGCTTTTCAGAAGGCGTATCTTCTCGCCTTCCTCCCCGACGGCCACGCAAGTTTTCGGGATCCTATTCTCATTCTTGGCTATCAATGAGTTGGCGGCGTTCACGATGTTCGCTGTCGAACGGTAGTTCCTTTCCAGGCGGAAAATCCGGCACTCAGGGTAGTCCTTTTTGAAATTAAGTATATTTTCGATCTTTGCCCCACGGAAAGCGTAGATGGACTGCGAGTCGTCGCCCACGACGCAGAGGTTGCGGTGTTTTTCGGTTAACTTTTTAAGAATCAGGTACTGGGCGAAGTTCGTGTCCTGGTACTCGTCCACGAGATAGTAGTCGAACCGGGACGCTATCGCCTCCTTTGCCTCGGGGAAATCCCGAAGCAGGATATTCATATTCAGTAATATGTCATCGAAGTCCATCACCCCCGAGTTCTTGCACTTCTCGGCGTAGCGGGAGTAGATGTCGCATATCCGTGGCTTGCGGGCATGGGTGTCGTTGATGATCGCCTGCTGGTTGTTCCGGTAGGCGGCGGCTGTGATGAGGTTGTTCTTGGCCATTGAGATTCTTGACAGCACATCCTTTGGCTTGTAGACCTTGTCGTCCAGCCCAAGTTCCTTTATGCAGGCCTTTATGCCGCTCACCGAATCGCTCGTGTCGTAGATTGTGAACGAGGACGGGTAGCCGAGCGAGGTTGCATATTCCCTTAGAAATCTTATGAATATGGAGTGGAAGGTGCCCATGAAGAGCCTTCTGGCCTTCCGTTCGCCGACCATGACGGCGATCCTCTCCTTCATCTCCATGGCAGCCTTCTTCGTGAAGGTCAATGCCATTATTCTCGCGGGGTCGCACCCCCTCTCCAGAATGTAGGCGATCCTGCTCG
>DCMG01000148.1 GCA_002321335.1 Bacteroidales bacterium UBA1628
GCCACTCGAATTCATCGTCCGCGCCGACCATTTCGGGAATATCAGGCCTTACCGGCTTCATCTCCTCAACCTCGCCGAAAAGAGACGCTGCGGAGTTCGCGGCGTCCTGGCTGTAAAGGGTAGCGTATCTCGCTAATTCATCAATGAACAGGTTGCCGCTGCGGCATGACAGGAAGAACTGCTTGCGCTGGATGCCGAACGAATCGAAGCCTCCCGAATATACAAGGCACTCTATCGCCTTTCTGCCAAGCGAGTTGCCAAGCCTTTCAACGAAATCGAATATGTCGGCGTAGGTTCCGTTGGCGGTCCTGTCGGCGATGATCGCCTCGGCGACATTGGTGCCGAAACTCTTGATACCCTTCAGTCCGAAACGGATGTTGCCCTCCTTGTTCACGGTGAAGTGTGAATACGACTCGTTGACATCCGGGTTTAACACCTTGATCTTATGAGCCTTGCAGTCCGTCAGGATCTTCTTGATCTCCGGCATGTTCGACAGGTTGCAGGAGAGGTTGGCGGCGAAGAACTCGGCTGGATAATGGCACTTCAGCCAGCCGGTCTGGTAGGATACCCAAGCGTAGCAGGTTGCGTGGGACTTGTTGAAGGCGTACTGAGCGAACTTCTCCCAGTCCTTCCAGATCTTGTCGAGCATCTTCTCCGGATGCCCGTTGGCCTTTCCTCCCTCCATGAACTTGTCCTTGAGCTCATTCAGGATGGCGATCTGCTTCTTACCCATCGCCTTACGGAGTTTGTCCGCCTGTCCTTTCGTGAATCCGGCCAGTTTCTGGGAGAGAAGCATCACCTGCTCCTGATAGACCGTGACTCCGTAAGTGTCCTTGAGGAACTCCTCCATCTCCGGGAGATCATATTCAATAGGCTTCAAGCCTAATTTTCTGTCCACGAAATCCGGGATGTAGTCCATAGGGCCTGGTCGGTAGAGCGCGTTCATCGCGATAAGGTCTTCGAAACGCTCCGGGTGCAGCCTCTGGAGCCACGTCTTCATGCCCTCAGACTCAAACTGGAAGACGCTGTCCGTGTCACCGTGGCCATAAAGTTCGTAAGTCGGCTTGTCGTCAATCGGAATCGCCTCGATGTCGATGTCCGTCCCGAAGCGCAATTTGATGTTGTCAAGGCACTTATGGATGATGGACAGGGTGTTGAGCCCCAAGAAGTCCATCTTGAGCATTCCGACCTCCTCGATGTAGTGGCCGTCATACTGCGAAGTCCAGACATATTGCCCAGACTCCTTGTCCATCGAAAGGCAGATAGGAATATAATCGGTCAGGTTGCCTCGTCCGATGATCGTTGCGCATGCGTGCATTCCGACCTGACGGATGCAGCCCTCCAGCTGCAGGGCGAATTTCAGAACCTCCTTGACCTGCGGCGTGCCGTTCTCCAGTTCCTCCTTGAACTCAGGCACAAGCCGGTAGCAGTTCTTGAGGGTGATCTTGACATCCGTGTCCTCCATTCCCCTCTGATATGTCTTCTTGATGGTCTTCTTCTGTCCCGGGTTGTCCGGATCATCGACCTCGACGTCCTTTTCGACCACTTTGAATCCCGGCTTCAGATCATCCAGTTTCGGATTGAAGAGATATTCCTTCTCCACCTTCTCGCTGAGGCGGTCGGGCACCATTCCGGACAGGCGGTTGGATTCGTCAATGGACAGGTCATGGATTCGCGCCACGTCCTTTATGGCTCCCTTGGCGAGCATCGTGCCGAAGGTGATCACGCGGGAAACGTGATCCTTTCCGTAGGAGTCCTCGACATATTTATGGGCCAGTGACAGGTCCTCGAAATCCACGTCGATATCCGGCATCGAGATTCGGTCCGGATTCAGGAAACGCTCGAACAGAAGTTGGTACTTGATTGGATCCAAATTGGTGATTCCCAAGCAATAGGCCACCACGGATCCAGCAGCGGAACCACGGCCCGGACCGACCATGCTGCCCTTTGCCCTTGAGGCCGCGATGTAGTCCTGCACGATCAGGAAGTAGTCCGGGAAACCCATTCGGCAGATGGTCTTGAGCTCGAAGTCGATTCGCTCGGCCTGCTCAGCGTTGAGAGTGTCACCGTAACGTTTCTTCGCTCCCTCGTAAGTTATATGGCAGAGATAGGCCACCGACTTGCAGAACTCATCGCCTCGGTAATTGCCTTTCTTGTCGCACTTTCCGACCTCGATGACATCCTTGTACATCTCCAGATAGTTGTCCAGATCGTCAAGGAAGGTCTGGTCAATCTGGTACTTGGGGAGCACGTGGTCACGGTCGATCTGATATTCCTCAACCTTCGAGGCTATCTCAAGGGTGTTCTCCAGCACCTCAGGATGACCAGGGAACAGGGCCGCCATCTCCTCCTCGCTCTTGAGGTACTCCTGCTGCGTGTAGTGGAGACGCGGCTCCTCGTTGATCTTCTTGCCGGTGTTCAGGCAAATGAGGTGGTCGTGCGCCGGGCCGTCCTCCTTGTTGACGAAGTGGACGTCGTTGGTCGCCACAACCTTGACTCCCATCTCTTGAGCGAGCTGGAAGATTCCCTCATTGCTGATCTTCTGCTCGTCATAGACCTCCAGCGACAATCCTGGGACTTCCGTCTTGTGGAGCATCACCTCAAGGTAGTAATCGTCCCCGAAGACACTCCTGTGCCATTCGATCGCCTTTCTCGCCTCGTCCATCTTTCCTGCGACGATGTTCTTAGGGATCTCGCCAGCAAGGCATGCGGAGCAGCAGATCAGGTTCTCGTGGTACTTCTCAATGATCTCGTGCGAGACCCTCGGCTTGCCGTAGTAAAGGCCTTCAATGTGTCCCAGAGACACAATCTTCATCAAGTTCTTGTACCCGTCGAAATTCTTGGCTAGCAAGATGAGGTGGTAATATGACCGGTGCTCACTGTCCTTAAGTTTCGGATCGTAGTGGCGGGTCACATAGACCTCACACCCGATGATCGGTTTGACCTTGAAATGCCCGGTTGCCTTGTCAACATGTTTGTTTGCGAACTTGAAGAACTCCTTGACTCCGTACATGTTACCGTGGTCGGTGATGGCCAGGGCCGGCATTCGCATCTCCTCGGCCCTGTCAAACAGAGTGGAAATCGTGGAGAAACCGTCAAGAATCGAGTATTGTGTGTGGACGTGAAGGTGAACAAAAGCCATGGCGACAAGTCAATTTTCAATCATCAAAACAAACCGCCCGGCATCCGATTTTTTCCTTCCGACTTCGGGCGGATTGCGACAGTACAAAGATACCGAAAAACCCTATCCCCGCAAAGCCGCCCTCCCCTAAAAGTTATCAACAGTTCGGAAAAAGTCCCGATTTTACCCCTCTAAAACTCGGAACAATTCCCGACAGGATTCAGGCCTGCGACTTCATGGGTTCATGCATCTGGAGGGAACTGGTCGAGCGGAAAGAGAAACACGTGAGTTTAACACAATTTTG
>DCMG01000152.1 GCA_002321335.1 Bacteroidales bacterium UBA1628
CTCCAAAAGACCGTCAAGGCCGCCAGCGGAAAGGGGTTCAAAGAATCTTTCCGAACCATAGAGGAAAATTTCCAGCAACTCTGGAATATTGAGTCTGCTGTCAGAGAGCCGTTCATGCCATCAAGGCAAATCTCACGGACTCCTCGGAGGCACACTGAATATAATGGATCTGTCCTCGGCGAAGATTCTGGAATATATTCCCTGAAATCAGGCTTGGCGACACCAAACAGTCTGGTAAGACTGGAGCCTAACGGTAAAGAAAAGAGAATCAGGTCTTTCGCCTCCTACACAAGCGATCTGTTCCTTGATTCTGAGGGTCAAAGAATATTCTGGAGCGAGTCCGTGGCAGGACGCAGATGGACTCTCGGTGGAAGCTCACGGATCCGCTACGTGGATCTGTCGAAGCCGGGAAGAGTCCACAACCTAACCAAAAACGGGCGGTATTTCAATCCGGCTCCGGCAACTGACGGAAAGGTCATAGCCGCCACTGAATATCCTTACGCAGGGGGATCGCGGATTGTCCTGCTGGATTCCGGCAATGGTTCCGTCAAGGAATCGTTCACCGCTCCGGACTCGCTTCAGTTCACGGAATCGGCCTGGATCGGGAACAGGCTGTTCGCGGCCGGGTTGTCGGAGAACGGGATGGGAGTCTATGAGATTACAGGACAGAGTTCTGACGGCAAGGCTATGCTCCGTCAATTACTTGGTCCTCAACCTATCACCCTCTCGCATCTTCGTAACGTTCCGGCCCTTCGGCAAGCTCAGGGACCGGAACAAGACTGGTCGCTGAGCCTGCGGTGCACTGAGCTAGCCGAAGTGTCGAAGCGCCAGGTCTCAGAAGACGCGCAGCTATCCTTCCTATGCGACCGGACGGGGGTGACGGAATTATATTCATTAGACGTTGAGAGCCTGACGCTGCGGCAGCTGACATCGACACGCTACGGGATAAGTTCGCCGGTGTTCAAGGCAGACACGCTGTACTACAGTTCGTTGGCGGCATCGGACAGGCCTCAGGACTACAAACAGGGACGCATGATGTACGCCACAGCCGCAAGCGACTTACCAGTCACGGTAGTCCGCTATGAGGATATTCATAAATATCCGGTAGCAGATGCGCTTACAGCGCAGGAAGCCGCTCTTGTCGACACGGCTGCCATTGCGTCGGAGGTAAAATTCTCGCGGACGGAAAGATATTCAAAGGTCAGATTCCCGCACGTCCATTCGTGGGCTCCTGTCTATTTCAACTACGACAATGTCGAGTCCACAAGCGGCGATGACTACTATAAAACAGCATCACTCGGAGCCACAGCTATATTTCAGAACCTGCTCAGCACTGGCTACGGAATGGTCGGCTACGGAGCGCACGAAGACCCGTACAAGGCTGGAGAATGGAGACATTCTGGACACTTCAAGTACATATTCACAGGACTTTACCCTGTGTTTGAGTTCTCCGCTGACTTCAATGACAGAGCGGCACTTGACATCCAGAAAATCCAAGTCAGCAAAGAGAAAATGTACAGGCTTTATAACAAAGGCGCTCTGACAGACAGACTTTATTTTGAAGGAGGCTTGAAAGTCTACATTCCGTTCAATTTCTCGTCTGGCGGCATCAGCCGCGGACTGATTCCGCAGATAAAGTACAAGTTCACAAACGACAGATACAACGACCAGATTCTGTTCCAGCACATCGTGAAAAAGGACGGAAAAGATGTGGCAGAGACTTACAACACAGTAGGTGAGGACCACATCTCGCCTCTTCGGACTCTGGACGCATCCATGAGAGGCTATGTCATGAGGCAGAAAGCCCCGTCTCAGGTCTTTCCTTCGCTGGGATTCGGGGCCGAACTTGGATTCCACTTCAGACCGGGACACAGCAAGGCCTACAATCCGACAGCCTACCTCTACACCTACGGTTACCTTCCAGGGTTCACCGCCCGCCAAGGACTCCGGCTCACCGCATCGATGGAGGTGTGGTACGGGCCATACGAGGAGGGAGGCATAATGGAAGGGGCGTTGACAGCCATCCCGAGAGGCTTCGTGGGCACCAACCTCAAAAACATCATCAATTCCTGCTCGGAATCCAGATGGAGGGTCACCGCCGACTATGCGATTCCTTTCGCGGATGTTGACTGGTCGTTCCTCAGCCCGGTGGCCTACATCAAGAATTTCGAGCTGACTCCGTTCTTCGACTGGTCCTATCAGACTTTCTGCTGGGACAACTGGCTGCATTACAATCCGGGAGCCGTCACCGGAGAGAACCTGTTCAGCGTCGGGGCCGACCTCACCGTCAATCTCGGCAACTTCTTCTGGCTCCCCTACGACACTCAGATCGGCATCCGCTACGCCCGCAACTTCTGGCACTACATCGACCGCTTCCCGATCAGCGACCTCAACAAGAACTACATCGGCTGGATTTTCAGTGTAAGTCTATAGTCTCCATTACTTTCGAAAAAGTTTTGCGAGAATGCGTCAGTTGTCTTATCTTTGCAAAATAGTAAAACATTATACTAATTTTTCTACAGATGGAGAAAGGCAAGACTGTTCCCGCGTTTTGGGGAAAGGAGGACTGGCAGGCAATCTGGATAGGCGGCATCGTGATCGTCATCGCCTGCATCGCTGTCCTGACGAAAGCATTTGATTTTTCAGCGGTTAAATTCGCCACTTGGACTCTCGGCGAGAATCTCTCGGGGGCTGCGGCGGCCAAGGTTGTCCCTCTGGGTGAGCAGCTTGGGGCGTGGGCATTCTGGCGCAAGTTCCTCGTGACGTTCATCACACTCGGAGCCCTGTTCACCATTGGAGTCAAACTTCAGGGCGAAAGCGTGAAGAAATATATTCCCGCCATCATCGGACTATTCGTCATCGCCCTTGTGGTACGCCTCATAAGCGCTGAATATACCCTCAACCGCTACCTCGAATGGGCTTTCTGGGCACTTCTGGTCGGTCTTCTAATCTCCAACACAGTCGGAGTTCCGAACTGGCTGAAGCCGGCAATCAAGACCGAATTCTACATCAAGTCCGGCCTTGTCATCATGGGATTCTCCGTGCTGTTCTCCAACATCGCCAAATTCGGTCTCTACGGCCTTGGAATAGCATGGATTGTGACTCCTGTAGTAATCTTGTTCATGTGGTGGTTCGGAACCAATGTATTGAAAATCAACAATAAACCACTCGTCATCACGATGGCTTCAGCGACCAGTGTCTGCGGAACCAGCGCCGCGATCGCCACAGCGGCAGCGTCAAAGGCCAAGAAGGACGACCTTTCCATCACCGTTTCGATCTCGATCATATTCACAATCCTAATGATGGTCTTCGAACCGATCATCATCAAGGCTTGCGGTATGTCGCAGATCATGGGAGGCTCGCTCATCGGCGGTACTGTTGACTCAACCGGTGCTGTCGTTGTGGCAGGTACGGCCCTCGGCCCAGAGGCACAGCAGGCAGCTGTTCTGGTGAAGTCCATCCAGAACATCCTTATCGGTTTCATCGCCTTCTTCGTGGCCGTGTTCTTCGCCACAAAGGTGGACAACAGCGGAACCACAAAGGTGGGAGCAAGCGAGATTTGGTACAGATTCCCTAAGTTTATCCTCGGTTTCTTCATCGCCTCTATGGTGGCCTCATTCCTGATCCAGCCTCTTTGCGGAGCCGACCAGGTCGGAGCCATCAACAAGGTTCTCGACCAGTACAAGAACTGGGCTTTCGTTCTGGCGTTCACCAGCATCGGACTGGACACGAACTTCAAGGAGATCATCAAGCAGATGCAGGGCGGCAAGGTGCTCTGGCTCTACATCATCGGCCAGCTCTTCAACATCGCGCTGACGTTCTTCGCTGTTTGGTTCCTCCTTTCAGGCAAGTTCTTCCCGATTCCAGTTCTTGACTAATGAATATCTCAGGCAAAAGAATCGTCAAGGTTCTTACCCTGACAGTCATAGGGGCGACCATTCTGGCCGCCCTTTACATAATGGCGCGCGGTCTCGGCCTTCAAGACTCGCTCGACTTCGGGGCGGGGGCATATTACTACGCCGACATCCCGGAGTTCGACAAGTACACCCAAGGCACGCACTACGCTGCCAAACTGCCGTTCTGGGTCTATGTTGTCTTGTTCCTCGCCTGGGGAGCGTTGATGTACAAGGTCTGGAAATGGCTTGACAAATAGGAGGTTGGAATATTAGGGCCAGCCAGACAAGCCAGCGACGATGTACAAAGCAGACGATAATTAAAGAATATTTAGATAAAACGAATATGTCAGAGAAGGTCACGGCCGTTTGTCCGGCCTGCGGAGAAAAGCACGGAATAGAAGTCTGGAACCGCATAAATGTCGGAGAGAATCCGGAATTGAAAGCGAAAGTCAAGGACGGCTCGCTGTTCGTGTGGGAATGCCCGCACTGCGGCAAGGCAAATCTCATTCAGGGTCAGACACTTTACCACGACCCGACCGAGCGCCTTATGATTTGGCTGATGCCCGACGGAATCCTTCCTGAGGCTCAGGAGAAGGCACTTGAGGCTCAGTTCGAGAAGATTTCGCAGACTTTGGAAGGCTACACGCTCCGCCGGGTGAGCGACATAGGATCGCTGATCGAGAAAGTCAACATCTTCGACGCCGGTCTGGATGACTGCGCGATAGAGATGTGCAAGTACATCACCAAGATGGAGATGATGGATAAAGGTGGCGCCAAAGACCTTCTGAACACCCCATTCAAGTTCTACCACATTGACGGCCCAGACAACGACATCGAGTTCTCCTACCCTCACGATGGACAGATGCATGGCCTACGCATCGGATTCAATGTTTACGAAGACTGCGCCGGTATCATCCGCCGCAACCCCGCCGTCAAACCCTCCCCCGGCTTCTCACGCATCGACCCCGGCTGGGTCGCCCGCTTCTTCAGGTAACCCTATCTCCTTATTCAGCCAAAATTGGGGTATTTTATACATTTGTGGCTAAATAAGGAATTTTATTTGGCCAAAATTGGGATATTTTATACATTTGTGGCTAAATAAGGGATAATTATGGTTGGTAGAGAATCAGAAAAACAAAAACTGCAAAGAGCGTTGGAAAGAAACAAGGCTCAAATTGTTGTAGTCTATGGAAGAAGACGCGTAGGCAAGACGTTCCTGATCAACGAATTTTTCAATAACAGTTTTGCGTTCAAGCATACCGCAGTATCTCCTATTGATAAAGGATCAGCAAAAGGCCAGCTTCAGAACCAACTGGCAGAGTTCTTCTACTCCATGAAATCCTACGGTCTTTCAAGCGTGGAGACCTGTCCAAAGACATGGATTGAAGCCTTTCACCTATTACAGGAATTGATGGACCATAAAGCCGATGGGAACAATCAAGTCATATTCTTCGATGAACTCCCTTGGATGGACACACCGCGATCAGGATTTGTAAGTGCCTTTGAGCATTTCTGCAATGATTGGTGCTCCGCACGCAACCATGTAAAACTAATAGTATGCGGTTCGGCCACTTCGTGGATTTGCGATGAAATGCTGGACAGCAAGGGTGGTTTGTATGACAGAGTGACAACCAGCATATACGTTCGTCCGTTCACATTGAGGGAATGCGGCGCGTTTTTCAAAGAGGAAGGGTTCCATTTAGACAAATATGATGTAGTGCAGGCATATATGGCTTTCGGAGGTATTCCGTATTATTTGTCACAATTTCAAGAAGACCTCAGCGTTGTCCAAAACATTGACACTTTGCTTTTTGACAAGGATTCCATCCTCTATGATGAATTTGACAAACTCTTTTCTTCTCAATTCGCCAATCCGGAAACGCTGAAATCAATTGTGACAGCAATCGGTAAAAAAAGATGTGGACTTACACGTGATGAATTGGTCGAAGAATTGAAAACAACCTCTGGCGGTACGTTCTCACGCTCATTGGCCGCTCTTGAAAAAAGCAGACTCATCATATCATACATACCTTATAGCGAGAAGAAACCAAAGTTTCGTATATCGGATTCATTCTGCTCATTTTATCTTCATTATGTAAAAAACAACAAAGGACAGAAATATTTCTGGCAAACACACTACAATTCTCCTTCAATGAACAGTTGGTTGGGATACGCCTTTGAAGAAGTGGTGTTCTATCATATTGACCAGATAAAGCAGGCATTAGGGATATCCGGAGTTCTTTCCACAGAATCAGCATGGTACGCTGGCGGTACTGAGACGAAAGAAGGAATGCAGATAGATATGCTTATAGACCGGGCCGACAGAGTCGTAAACGTCTGTGAGATTAAATTCTGCAACGATGAGTACTGTGTCACATCGGAATATGCACGCAAAATATCAAACCGCATAGACCGAATATCAGAAATGTTCAACCATAAACGAAGCATAGCAAGCGTGCTTATCACAACATACGGACTTAAGAAAAATGAATATTCAAGCCGCTTCCAGAAAGTACTTACTCTGGAAGACCTGTTTAGGTAGATTAAAATCCGCACCGATATTTACCCATAAAAGTCCAGTGGTCTTAATTTGTATTCAAGATTGCCGTAATATTTTTGTAGGTTGAATATTTTAGACTATTTTTGGGCGAAACAATCCCAAAAGGTGCTGTTATTTCCGAAAATATACTTATCTTAGCATCGTTTTAGGCACTCCGTGTCTGAAACATACATATTGATGAAAGTGTTTTCGCACTATCCTTCAAAAGAAATCTGACAGTTTCAATGGATACAAGGATATGAACGACAGCACCTTTATCTGTATTCGTTTGCGTGTGTTCATCACTCGACGATACAGGTGTGGGGATTGTTTCAGTTTGTCTGTATCCAGGTTTTGTCAGAACCTCTTTTGAGATGAACGAAAGGGCTCCACACTTTCTTTTTATTAATTAACTGAACAACCAAGGAAGCCAGTTGCACAATATGACGCTATAGCGGCATTGAGTATACTTTGCATCGTACTGAATCAGACGTTGTACTCGTATGTTTTTTATTGTTGGGTGGAATATATAGGTTAATTAATTAATGAGTTTATATTTATGAAAAAATTCGTTCTTTTCGCACTTGGCGTGCTTCTCATTGTTTCTTGTGGAACAACGAAACAAGTCGCATCAAAAGCGACAGATTCAATTGATCAATACCGCTATGATGTTGATTATGTCAAGAACTCCGGTGATGGTATGTCAACTGTCAAAGTCTGGAGTTATGGCAAGTCGGCAAAGATCGCGGAAGAGAAATGCAGGGCCAACGCTGTACATGGTGTGATTTTTAAGGGTTATACCGGACAAGGAGCGGCACAGCCGGCATTGGTGAAAAGCGCTACCGGTTACTCGGATCATAAGGATTTCTTTGATAACTTCTTCAGAAGCGGTGATTATCTAAGATATATCTCTTCTGTGGTGGACGGGTCGGTAGAGACGAGAAAGACACAGACCGGTGAGTATAAGGTGTCCTCCACAATGACTGTGAATGTCAAAATGCTGCGGAAACATCTGGAACAGGCAGGTGTTATTAAAAGTTTGACTTCAGGATTCTAATTTGTCATGAGAAAAACTTTAGCGCTCGTGATGGCATTGTTCATGTCTGTTTTATGCTTCGCACAGCAACAGATTGTGACAATCTATCTGAATAACGGCCATGCTGTGTCTGGCTGTTTACAGAAAGAATCTCCGACAACAGTGACAATACAAAAATCTGATGGAGAGATTCAAACTATTAATAAAATCGAAATCAGAAAAATCGGTGACAATGCAGAGGAACCTTTGATGTCCCGAAATTACAATAAAAAGTATATTGATTACTCTGTTCAAGAGACTGGTTTTTGGTGTGCGGTTGAACTAGGCTCCGGTGTGAATATTCATGTGGACAACAAGTATGACTCGTCAATAATGACAGATCTTTGCTTTACCGGTGGATACCACATCAATAAGTTCCTGCAGATAGGTGCCGGCGCAGGTGTCCGCTATTATTATTCGGGTAATGACAGGGTTTATGTCCGCGGAGGGAAACCAAACTCTGATGTAAGATTGTCGTTTCCGGTATATGCCAATGTGCGTGGACTGATAGTGGACAATAAATCTAGAGTGACTGTGCCTTACTGGTCAGCCAATATTGGATATACAATCAAGGATGGTTTCAGTTTCGCTCCAAGCATCGGATTGAGGATAGGCTCGATGGAAAGATATCATTTCTTGGTAAGTGTAGGATATGCGCTCCAGTGTGCCAGTGCCCTGAATATGGGTTCTGACGTGGACTATCACGACATTGTCTTGAACGCGTTAACGCTGAAAGTTGGATTTCAATTCTAAAATTCCATGAGAAAATATTTGATTATCATATTCTTGACCGCATTGTTCAGTGGATGTGCAAGTTCATACAACGGTACGACTCAAAATATGCCAACGTTACATTATGTCCGGACTCAAGAGGATGGCTCAATAACAGTGAGAGTTTCATCTTCAGGACGGAATTATTCTGATGCATTGTCATTGGCCGGTAAATATGCCCTGAAACAAACAATTTTTAAGGGAATACCCATTCCAGAGGGCGGATTTCTTTCCAAGCCGCTGGTGACAGAGGTGAATGCCGAAGAAAAATACCAGTTGTTTTTTAACTCTTTCTTCTCTGATGAGGGCGATTATAGGGAGTTTGTCAGTTCTGAAGACAAAAGGTCGGCCTCAGATTTATTATCGAATGGCAAGACTTCGGCCAATGTTGTCACGACAATCCGCATATTAAGGTCCGAATTGCAGAAATACTTGATTGATAATAATATAATAAAGCCATAATTATGAAAAAAATTTATTTGATTTTTGCTTTGCTTTTGTTCTCAATTATCGCTTCCGGTCAGGCAAAGAAGCCGTCGCTTATGGTTGTGCCTAGTGATTTGTGGTGCAATCAAAATGGCTATATGTCAGAGGAGGATAATATGGGCGAGATGATTCCCGTGCCGGATTATAGAAAGGCTCTTATGAGTGATGCAGACTTGCTGCCAGTGATATCTCGCATCAACGGGCTTATGGCAGACAGAGGCTTCCCATTGAAGAATCTTGAGTCAGAAATCAAAGCGATCAATTCGAATTCCGCCGAGACCGCCGCTATTGTCAGCAAGGATGGAGCGTCAGTCAAGACCAGCGCTTTGGAACAATTAAGGCAGCGGGCAAGAGCGGACATTATCATACAGCTTACATGGACTGTCAATCAAATGGGACCTAAACGCTCCATAACATACACCCTTCAGGGTTTGGATTCATACACGAACAAAGAAATCGCAACGTCAACCGGAACTGGTGATCCGTCATTTACAGCAGAGCTTCCTGTTTTGCTGGCAGAAGCGGTAAGCAGTCATATGGACGAGTTTTGTGACAGGCTTCAAAGCCATTTTGATGACTTGTTAGAAAACGGCAGAGAGATATCCCTGAATATCAGAGTTTTCGAGAATCCGGACAATGTGGATTTGGAATCAGAATATGACGGGAAGGAACTACGTGAAATCATAGAGGATTGGGTTTACGAAAACACTGTCCAGCATCGTTTCAACCTTGCAGATGACAGCGAAGTTTATATGAATTTCGACGAAGTCAGAATCCCGCTTTATGATGATAGGGGTCGTGCTATGGCGGCAAGCAACTTCGCAAGACAACTTGAGAAGTATTTAAAGGAAGCCCCATTCAATATCCCGATTAAAAGAGATAATGCTGGATTGGGCTTGGCTACATTGTATTTATTTAAATAATCACTAAGATGAGGAAAGTATTATCATCCGCTATATTCATTTGTGTCTTGTCTGCTTTGAATGTTTCTGCGCAGGAATCATCAAAAGTACCGATGACAGTTTCTATTTCAGAGGCCTCTTCGAATATTCCGGCATCATCCAGAGACTTTCTTACCATGCGCCTAAATTCCGCGATCGCTAAGAACGGAATGGGAGCGACCGATGACTTCACACAGTTTTATTTGTCATGCTCATATTCTGTGGTAGAGAAACACATTGTGCCTGGATCGCCTACCAAATATTTCCAGACAGTGGAGATGAATTATTTTGTTGTGGACGCCTTCGCGCAGAAAGTATTCTCAACCGCCTCGATTGAAGCCAAAGGTGTCGGTAACAGCGAAGAACAGGCCAGCACTGCCGCCATCCGGCAGGTATCACCGACAAACACCACTCTCGCTTCTTTCATAAAGGAGTCCAACATGAAGATTATCAAATACTATGATGAACAGTATAAGAATATAATCGTTAAGGCAAAATCGTTGGCTAAGGTTTATCAGTATGAAGAGGCATTATTCCATCTGTCGCTTGTGCCTGAGGCTTGTGTTGGGTATCAGGAGGTCGTGGAAGTTGCGGCTGGTATCTACCAGAAGTATTTGGATGACAAGGCCAACAAGGCTTTGGCCAAAGCCAGGGCTATATGGAATGCCGGACAGGATTCCTATGCCGCGGCTGAGGCTGGCGAATATCTGGCCGAGATATTACCTGATGCGACGTGCTATCCGGATGCGGTGTCTCTGAGCAATGAAATCAAGGCTCGTGTCAAGAGTGACATCGATTATTACCGCAAGCGCGAGGAAAAACAAGAGGAACGCGCCTATCAGGTGGATATGGCGAAGATCAAAGCTTGGAAAGAAGTAGGAGTGGCATACGGGAATAATCAGAAATCGGTATACTATTACAGAACACTTTATTAATAAAATAATTATGAATAAATTTTCTTTGTTGGCATTAGCGATGAGTTTTGCGCTTTGCCCTGCTTTCGCTCAAGAAGCGACATCTACGGATGAGAACGGTGAATTGGTTAAATACCGTCGTTCATCCCTGTACTCTGTTTTGGTGAAGCATTCTTCATTTCCTTATTCAGCGGAGATTGATTCCGCGTTTATGGTTATGCCGATGCCGGATAAGTTTAATAATCATAATATCGACGTAAGGTCGTTCGAGTCTTCCGCGGTCAAGATGAAGAAGAAGGGCAAGGGGAAAACGGATGTCAACACTAAGGACATCAATAATTTCTTGTCTGAGCAACATATTGCCAAGGCTTTGGTCGCAAAGTGGTTTGACAGAAATCCAAGCACAGGTGGCTTTGATATGAACCTCATTCAGGAGAGAGGTTTCTATGACGCCTCCCAACTGGACATATCAAGCGCTAAGGAATCATCACGTGGCGTGTCAGCACTTGGTGATGCCGGTGAAGAGTTGATCGGAAACACATTCCTGATATTTAATGACATCACTTTCGTAGATAAGGGCGAGACCTCGTCCAAAGTGGCAGGAGGTTTCGCTTTGGCGGGCAAACTGGCGAGCCAGCTTACCGGTGACTCATCCTATGAATCTGTCGGAAACCTTGCCGCCGGAGTCGCCAATGAGGTCGATGGGTTCAGGGTAAACATCACTACATATCTATATAGGCTCGTTTGGAATGACGAGGTCGCAGGAACCTTCTATCAGAGCTACTGGTTCAATGGTGATGATAGCGATCCGGCGAAGAAAGCCGCTTTCGACAACAGCGACATCTTCACGGTTGAGTATGTCGGAGAGACCTCCACCTCCGCCGCGAATCTTGCGTCAAAGAGTTTCTCCAACAAGTCCAAAGGCGAACAGATGCTTAAAGTCTGCACCCGTGCTGTTGACAAGGCTATTGTCGAACTCCAGCGCGAGTATGATGAGTTTAAGGTTAATGTTCCTATCTATAAGATCGCGGAAGACGGAAAAACCGTGGATGTTCAGATAGGACTCAAGGAGGGTATCAACGAAAAATCCCGTTTTGAGGTTTTGCTGCCTGTCGAGGATGAAAATGGTAAGATTCAATACGAGAAAGTAGGCATGATACAACCTGTTGAAGGCAAAATCTGGGACAATCGTTTCGGTGCTCTTGAGGAAGCGGAGGAAGTTAAAGACGACGGAGAGGATAATACCAAGAACAGTGATGCGGCCAATCTTGAATCCGCGATGCTGACCGCCACGACATTCAAGATTCTTAGCGGCGCCAACAAGATAGTTCCTGGTTGTCTTGTCAGGGAAGTGACAATCAAAAAGTAATCTGCAACCAGTCAACTAGATGGACGAAGGTGGCCCTAAGTTCCACCAAAGAACTTTGGGCACCTTTTTTCGTTTTATTATAAGTATTCATTTTCGCCTACCATGAGATAAAAAAGATTAACCGGCTTTCCCAGCCACAACAATAGTTTTTAATAGCCTTGAATAATTTACACCACATCATGAACCTGAAAACCATTTTGGCTCTCTTATGTCCATTGTTGGTTGTTTCTTGCGGCAAGGAGTCGCCGGCCATCCATCAGGAAGGGCAGGATGACAGGGAAGTAAGTTTCTTCGGAAGCATAGGCCCTCAGACACGCGCCACGGACTCGGACTTCGAGGCAGGTGACGCAATCGGAGTGTTCGCCATCGAGAAGACATCATCCAACCCGAATGGAGACATCCTGACCCGCAATCATGCCGACAATGTGAAGTATTCCTATTCAAACGGAAGCTTCAAAGGAGCGTCAACCGTCATCAAACAGATTACATTCCAGCGATTGATGTTTTACAAGGCCGTCTATCCTTACACATCATCAGCCAGAAATGAGTTCACGTTCTCGGTCAAGACGAACCAATCCTACGGCGATTACTACACCTTGAGCGACCTGATGACGGCGGAGGCCGGCCCGACCTCGGGTGTGACTCCGAAGCTTACTTTCACACACAGACTTTGCGATGTTCTGGTCAGCGTGTGCTATGAGGAAAGGCCGACAGGGACGGCACACTTGTATTTCAACAATGTGAAGACATCAGTGAAAGTCAATCTGAATGAGGACACCTTCGTGACCGGCAACGCGGCGGGCAATGTCAAGGCAAAGCCATACGGGACCAATGGATTCAGGCTGGTTTTGCCGCCTCAGGTCATCAACAAGGGAGTCAAACTGATAACTCTCAACATCGGCAGTTCCTCTTACTCCGTGACGACGGACGAGTACATCACTTTGCGTCCGGAGATCCAACACACCTTCAGGCTGGTTGTCAGAAAGGACGGCAAGGCCACATTGACTACAAGCGAGAATCCTTGGAAGTCCGACATTGGAATTGAGGACATCGTTCCAAGGGACATGCTCAGAGGAATAAAGGAACATATGCCTGTCTATGTCGGAAACACACCACCGGATGTGGAAGGCAGTTACTACATCAATCCTTACGTTTCCTCATACTATTCAGATCTCGACAAGAATCCGGAAAATTCCCTCACAAGCGAGACAATCAACTTTTCCGATCAGAGTGACGGAATTTTGACGGTGAACACACTGACTGACGGGTCAGACACTTACTATTATCTGGAAGGAGCCTACATAACAGGGTACGGCAACTACTTCACTATCTTTTATGATTACCTCGGCTCTTTGGAAGCGAAGGACGGAACAGAGATTCCTATCAGGAAAGTCGAAATCTACTCAGGGAAAAAGACTAGTACCGGTATCTCAAATATGTATTACGCCAATGCATTTGTCGAAAAAGGTGACGATCCGTTCGGTGAATATATGGAGGAAGGCACATATCGTATATTCAAAGACAAAGATGGTTTCTCCGAAAAAAGCAGCTGGGCGCCGGCTTCCTTATCCTCCGCACCTGAAACAAGAACCAATATGTTCAATCCATGGAAAGGAATGGAATCAGGAATGTTAAAAAAATAGATCAACAAAATATTAAACAAAAACAGATATGAATCACAAGCTCTTATCAACTTTGATGTGCTGTTCTTTAGCCATCGTGGCCTGCGACAAGAACATCCAGAACAATCAGGACCCTCAGCCTATGAATACGGGAGTCAGCTTCTTAGGCCAGATCGGTGCCCCAACCCGTGCAACGGACAATGGTTTCGAGAATGATGATGTCATCAGCGTTTTCGCCATCGAAAAGACCACGTCCAATCCGTCCGGTGTGCTTCAGGCGTCGAACTATGCCGACAACGCCAGGTTCACATACAAGGACGGGCTGTTCAGCGCGGCAAACGTGTCGGATGTCATCGAGCAGCCGACAGACGGCACCCCATTGTTCTACAAGGCGGTTTATCCATATTCCATCAATGTCCGCAACGAGTTCACTTTCACGGTCAACTCTGATCAGTACACAGGAAACACATACACAAGAAGTGACCTTATGGTGGCTGAGACAGCGGCTACGACGGAACTTAAGCCACAGTTGACTTTCAACCATAAACTCAGTAATATATTGTTGGAAATCAGGTACGAAGAGAAGCCGTCCGGAACCGAGAAACTGTATTTCAACAACGTGAAGACCAAAACCGCCGTAAACCTTACCAAGGACACGTACACGGCCACCGGAACAACGACAAATGTCAGGGCATCGTCCTATGGAACAAATCTTTTCAGGATTGTCCTGCCACCGCAGACAATGAAGGAAGGCACACAGTTCATCACGCTTGAGATTGGCGGCAAGACCTACAAATATGTGGCGGGAGAAGACTATAACTGGCTGTCAGGAATCCAATATTCCTATTTTGTGACAGTCAAGAAGAATGGAACCATCACATTCACATCCAACATCAATCCTTGGAGGACAGAGCCGGAGATCGAAGATGTAGTGCCTGAGGATCTGGTGGAAAAGATGTCGAAGAAAATCACCATCCATAGAGGATCGAATCCTCCTACTGTTGAAGGATGTTATTATATAGACCCATTCGAGACAGTATATTGCGAAGATGAAGGAAATGGAGGCTACGAAGCAGGTCACATAGTCCAGAGCCACATCATCCGGTTTTCGAATCAGGATAAGGTCAACCATACTCTTGATTTTGAAGGCAGATCATCCAGCGGCTCCACATCCTCAGTCGGTACGGGAGCTTTCATCAGCGGGAACGGCAACAATTTCTCGGTGTTCTTTTCCACAATTGGTGAGAACTATACCGAGAAAGGACAGACAGTAACCACAAAGGAGGCTCTTATCATCTCGGGAACAAAGGCATCCACAGGCATCAAAAACTTGCAATATGCCTTTGTAATGATTGAGAAAAGTGGGGACACTTATGATGAAATCATGAAAGAAGGAGTATACCGTGTGTTCAAGGACAGTGACGGACTTTCAGTAAACTACACCTGGAGTTCAACCAACGCAGTGCCGCAGACAAAGGCGGATTTCACTTTCAGTCCCTATTATGATTACATCAGAACACGTTAAGAATATATCTGAATATGAATAAAAAGCTACTGGTGATGCTGCTTTGCCCTCTGATGATTGTGGCATGCGGCAAGTCAAACCCGGAGAAAAAGGACAATCCGAATCCTGAGCCTCAACCTCGGAAAGAAGGCATCAGTTTCAAAGGAGTCATCAAGCCGATGAGCCGCGCGACCGACAATGGATTCGAGCCAGGGGACGCCATCGGGGTGTTCGCTGTGGAGAAGACCACGAGCAATGTGTCCGGCAAGTTGATGTCAAGCAACTATGCGGACAATGTAAAGTATGTCTATTCCAATGGCTTGTTTTCTGGAGCCACATCCGTGATCGAGCAGCCCACGGACAAACCGTTGATGTTCTACAAGGCGGTCTATCCTTATTCAACTGATTTGAAGAATGAATTTACCTTCGCCGTAAATTCCGATCAGTCAAATTCGTCGAGCTACACCATGAGTGATTTGATGACCGCGGACACTGAGGCGACTTCAGAAGTCTCCCCTCATTTGGTATTCAGCCACAAACTGAGCAACATCATCGTCAATCTCAAGTATGAGGAAAAGCCGGGAGGTTCGGAACAGTTGATGTTCAACAATGTGCAGGTTGAGGCCAAAGCCAACATCAATGAGAACACTTTCACATCCTTCGGAACGGTTCAGACCGTGATTGCCTATGGTAATGGGAACAACAGTTTCAAAGCCATCCTTCCTCCGCAGACAGTCCCGGAAAAAGTGACATTGATCACACTGAAAGTCGGGTCAAAGAAATACACATTCTTTCCGGAAAGTGATTTTGTCTGGAGGTCAGGTATGCAGTACACTTACGATGTGACAGTGAGCAAGGCTGGCATACTGACCTTTACATCAAGCATAAATCCTTGGGAAACAGGCAATTAATTCACACTTACAAAGAAACTTCCTGAAATCATACAAGATATTCATAAATTGAAAGGGCCGCAGAGGAACAATCCCGTGCGACCCTTTGTCGTATTAAGTAAAAAATATTATTCAACTCTTCTGGCGCCATCGCTGATCACCACGTTGTAGAACTTCGGGTCGTGACCGAACTTGGCTGGGAACTGCTCCTTGACCGCTGCGATGAACGCGTCATAAAGTTCATCCTTCACGAGGTTGATCGTGCAGCCGCCGAAGCCGCCGCCCATCACACGTGAACCGGTCACCTCGCACTTGCGGGCAAGCTTGTTCAGGAAATCAAGTTCCTCGCAACTTACCTCGTAAAGTTTGCTCAGGCCGAAGTGGGTCTGGTACATCATCTCGCCGACGGTCTCGTAGTCTCCCCTCTCAAGGGCATCACACACGTCAAGAACCCTCTGAACCTCTCCGATGACATATTCAGCCCTGAGGAAATCCTCCTCTGAAATCTCCTCGCGGACCTCGTCGAGCCAAACTCTCTTGGCATCGCTGAGGAATTCCACGTCAGGATGATTCTTTCTGATGGCCTTGGCGGCGTTCTCGCAGGACTCCCTCCTCTTGTTATACGCCGAAGATGCCAGTTCATGTTTCACGCAAGAATCGACAAGAACGAGTTTGTAACCCTTTGGATCAAACGGGAAGTACTTGTACACCAATGTCTTGCAATCAAGACGGATAAGACTGCCTTTCTTTCCGAAAATCGAGGCGAACTGATCCATGATTCCACACTTCACACCGCAGTAGTTATGCTCTGTTGACTGGCCGATCTTGGCAAGTTCAAACTTGTCGATCTTGTTGTCGAACAAGTAGTTGATGGCGTAAGCGAAAGTGCTCTCCAAAGCGGCTGACGAAGACAGTCCGGCTCCAAGAGGAACATCTCCGGCGAAGACGGTGTCAAAACCCTCAACCTTTCCGCCACGCTTGATGGTCTCCCGGCACACGCCGAAGATGTAGCGGGCCCATTGCTGCTGAGGCTTGTCATCCTCTTCAAGACCGAACTCGACATACTCATCATAGTCAAGCGAGAAAGCCTTGACCTTTCGGGTTCCGTTCAACTTGACCTCGGCCATGATTCCGCAGTCAATGGCTCCCGGGAAAACATATCCCCCGTTGTAGTCTGTGTGTTCACCGATGAGATTGATACGTCCTGCGGAAGCGAAAATCTCGCCTTCCACTCCGAAGAGAGTCTTGAATTTCTCTCTGATTCTGGATTTCATTTCCATATTATGTGATTTTTAGTTTTGTCCGTCAAAGAAAGCACCCCGAAAGGTACACTTCCAATAAGGCAAATTTAACAATTTTTATTGATTATCTACAGAATCCTCACAACAATCGGACAATGATCGCTCACTCCGCCTAGGTAACGCGGCCCAGTGTAAGTGCGAAGCGGTTTTTCCCCCGAATGGGCATTGTCCCTCGTCATAAGAAACGGCAATCTTAAAACCTTCATTTCATGAATATGCCCGCCCATCACAAGGCTTTCCGAAGCGAAGAACATGTCAATCATCTCCCATTTTCCTGAATATCTGATAGTTCCCTCCCCTTTTCCGGCCAAAGAGGCCGCCAGGTTTGTCAAAGGATAGGGCTGTCCGTCAGTCAATATTCCGAAAGCCGGATTCTCAGGAGTGTCGTTGAAATCACCCATCGCGAGTATATTCCTTAACCCTGACCTTTGAAGCGAGTCCGTGGCATCACGCAACCTCCTCAGCGCCACCTTCCTTCTGTCATCCGTCTTGCCCCCGTACTTGGATGGATGATGGTTCACCAGAAAGGCCACACTGTCCCCGTCCGGCTTACGGAATTTTGTCAAAAGAATATCTCTGGTCCGCATCGGCGGATCTGCTCTGCCACTTACTCTGAGCGGCTTGGCCTGAAGCAACTTCAGTCTGGATTCACGATAAAGAAGAGCCACATCAATCCCACGCTGATCTGGAGAGTCAAAATGCACAATCTGATAGTCTGTCTTGTAGAGAGGTGTGTCTTCCAAAAGCCTCTCGAGGACAAAACGGTTCTCCACCTCGGCGACTCCCATAACGTCAGGAAACGCACCCTCGCTATCCTTTATCCAGAATATTGACTTTGCTATCGCGTTGCATTTCGCCATGAACCGACGTTTGGTCCAACGCCTTTTCCCGAAAGAGGTGAACTCCGCCTCCGAATCGCTGCCGTTGAGACTGTCCCTGCGCCAGTCGAAGAGGTTCTCCAGATTCCAGAACATGACAACTGTCTGATCTTCTCCTCCGGCCGCCTCTGGAATACTTATACTTATGTGAACCTGAGATATTACGAAGGCGGCCGGAAAGAGAAGAAAAACAGACAGTATGATGAGCATCCTTTTCATTCCACCGGCAAATATGCGGCACAAAAACGTAAAAAAAGAAAAGAAACAGAAAATCTTTCGTAAGAAACAGAAAAACCACCTTCTTTACCCCCAAACATCTTCCAAACAAGACAAAACAATTCCATTATTTGTATCTTTGCCAAGAAAATATAGAATTCAACAAGATATGTCATTGAAATGCGGAATAGTCGGACTTCCGAATGTGGGCAAGTCCACTTTGTTCAACTGTGTGAGCTCAGGCAAGGCCCAGAGCGCCAATTTTCCTTTCTGTACGATAGAGCCTAATCTCGGATCGACAAACGTTCCGGACAAGAGGCTGGAGGTGCTCGCGGACATGTGCAAGCCTAAGAGCGTGGTGCCCGCCACGGTTGATATCGTGGACATCGCCGGGCTCGTGAAAGGGGCAAGCAAGGGAGAAGGTCTTGGAAACCAGTTCCTTGCCAATATCCGTGAGACTGACGCCATCCTTCATGTGCTCAGGTGCTTCGATGACGGCAACGTGGTCCACGTGGACGGTTGTGTGGATCCGGTGAGAGACAAGGAAGTTGTGGACACAGAGCTCCAGATCAAGGATCTTGAGACGGTAGAGTCTCGCCTTGCCAAGAGCCAGAAACAGGCCACGACAGGCGGAGACAAGGACGCGAAGAAACTTGTCGCCCTTCTGCTACGCTACAAGGAAGCCCTTGAGCAGGGCAAGTCTTGCAGGTCCGTAGAGTTACTGAACGAGGAGGAGGCCGCCATGGCCAAGGATCTGTTCCTGCTGACCAATAAGCCGGTAATGTACGTCTGCAACGTGGATGACGCATCTGCCGTCAACGGCAACAAGTACGTGGATGCCGTCCGGGATGCCGTCAAGGAGGAGAACGCCGAAATTCTCGTGATCTCAGCCAAGACCGAGTCAGAGATCGCAGAGATGGACTCTTACGAGGACCGTCAGATGTTTCTGGAGGAGATGGGATTGAAGGAATCCGGGGTTGTCAGGCTGATCCAAGGCGCTTACCACCTGCTTGGACTCCAGACATTCTTCACGGCCGGATCAGACGAGTGCCGCGCCTGGACAATCCACAAGGGCGACAAGGCCCCGAAAGCCGCCGGTGTCATCCACACGGACTTCGAAAAAGGCTTCATCAGGGCCGAGGTAATCAAATACGATGACTTCGTCACACTCGGAAGCGAAAGTGCCGTCAGGGCGGCGGGCAAACTCGCCACGGAAGGCAAGGAATATATCGTCCAGGACGGCGACATCATGCACTTCCTCTTCAACGTCTGATTTCTGAAGGGAAGTTCAGAATCTTTACGGTTACTTATGTGTCCGCACGCATTCGATGAGAAATCCTCTGTTTCTGATTGTCGCCATTCTGCTTTCCGCTTCATGCAACAGAAGCGTCAATCAGAAATTTGCCGAGCTTGACCGGGATCTTAAACGCGCAGACATCTACATGGAGTCGTTCCGGCACAGGGCGGATTCCTTGGAACACGAAATCACAGCGAGTCTGCCGGATTCCTTGAAGTGGAATTTGTGCTATGATCTGTTCTCCTCGTTCATACACATAAATCTGGACTCGACCCTGTACTATTGCAATAAGCTTGAACGATACGCCTCAAACGAGGATCTCGCCGCAAGGACTGTCGCATGCAGGCTGAACTGTCTACGTTTGTCGGGGAAAATAAAGGAGATGGCCTCGCTTGCGGAAGAGATTGATGTCTCGAAGGTCTCTCCCGGCTTCCTGTCGGATTATTATTTCCACCTCCAGCGGGCATTTGACAGGGTCTACGACTCTTTGGCTGTCAAGTATATTCATGAATCAATCTCCAATCCGAACGTCAGCCAGATGATGAAAGCAAGGATGAGGGGATTGCTTTGCATCCGTGCCAAAGACATCGAAGGTACCTTGGAGCAATTCCGCATCGTGTACGACAACGCCGGCACATACCACATGAAGGCGATGGCATCATTCAACCTGTCACGCGCGTACCAGAAAATCAATGACGAAGACAACGCCATCTATTGGATGACAGAGGCCGCCATCAACGACATCAAGGCACCTTGCAAGGAATATGCTTCCTTGCCGGAACTGTCCATGATGCTAATACAGACCAATCGCTACCGGCGTGCGTCCTCTTACCTCAACATCGCGATGAAAGACGCCATCGGCGGACAGTGGAACAAGAATGTGTTCAATTATGCCGAAGGACAGATTTCCATAGCAAACGCCATGAGACACAGTGCCAATGTCATGATTGTCTGCATCGTTCTGCTGATCATGTTTCTGGTCGTGATCTGGCTGATGTATGTAGGAGTGTTCCGTCAGAAGCGCGAGTTGCACAGAATAAACGGAATAATCAGCGAGATGAATATTCGGCTGACCGACGAGGGAAACATCAAGGAAGCCTATCTGTTCAGGTACATGGCTTTGGCCGTGGAATACCTTGGAAAGCTGGAATCCTACCGACATGATCTTCGTCAGGCCATGAAAGAAGATGGTATGGATGCGGTCAAGGCAATGCTTCGGGCTCCGGAGCAGCGCAATGTCTACAAGGAATTCTACGAGAAGTTCGACACTACCTTTCAGAAAATATATCCGGACTTTGTCTCCAAAGTCAATCTCCTTCTAAAGGAGGAGGCACGGTTCCGCGAAGGGATCCCTTTCTGTACGGATCTCCGCATCCTCGCCACCATCCGTCTTGGTTTCCATGAGTCAAGACAGATCGCCGCGTTTCTCAATGTCCCGCCCACATCAATCTACACAAGAAGGTCGGCGATAAGGCGCTCCGCAATCTGCGAAAAAGAGGAATTTGAGGGAAAAGTACGTCAAATCATCTAAAAAACGACACTATAAATTTTAGTCTAATAGATTATTTCATAGTCTATTAGACTAAAAACCCATCTAAAATCGCCGATGCCGTTAATTAAAACGGTGTATAAATGCCGTAACTTTGCACTCTGACTTTATCGCACGAAAACTGATACACTAATATTCAAAAATCAAAATCATGAAACGATTGCTTTCCATCCTTTGCGTCACAACGGCGGCTTTTGCCATGCACTCATGCACAAAGGAAGACACCAAGCCAATTCCATTAGAATTCAATGTGCTCAAAAACGGGAACACGATTCTCGACAACAAGACTGTCATTGAACTCAATTTCGATGAAAGCACAACATTCGACCTCACCATGTCAGGAGTCGCCAGTATCGATACTGAAAAACCAGCCGGGTGGGACTGCGCCGTCATCAAAAGCGAGAAAGTCGTCAATCTCAAAGCCCCGTCTTCAAGTGACTCAGAAGCCGAGAGGGAGGGAGCTATCATATTCAAGGTATATGACGCCGACGGAAAACTCTTTGAGCACAGTTTCGGTGTCAAGGCGACAGAGGCAGCTATGTCATTCGAGCTCATTGACATCAATCTCGAGGAGACACTGCTCTTCAGACAGGGTGGAACCCAGACCATACCTTTCTCGGCATCCAAGAACGTTGTCTCCATAAAGTGCGGGATCACTGATGGTTGGACAGCCACGACGGACTTGGATTCCAAGATGATTACCATCACGGCGCCTGCCGAAGAAGGCATGAACGAGGAGGGCGAGCTTGTCCTTGCTCCTGTGTCCGCATTCGGGACGGAAGGTGAGGCTGTGACCCTTAAGGTTAAGATTTCCAGGGATATTCCTGTCATGACTTTCGCCAAGACGACCTATGGTGTCAACGCCGGCTCTTCCATAGAGATTCCGTTCGAGGGGAGTTACGTGTCAAATGTCAGCTTCGAGAATGTCCCTGAGGGATGGAATTTCGAGGCCGATGTTAAAGCCGGGAAGATTGTCGTGACGGCTCCTGCCTCAGGAGCGTCAAGAGCCGAGGTCACAGTAAACTACGAGTCGCCTGTAGGACTTGCCGGCGAGGCCAACACAATCTGTTGCAAATTCTTCGGAATAAATTGTGTGGAGGATCTCCACGCCCTCAGGACAGCCATCGACGACGCTGTCGGGGAAAAGAATTCCGACATTGAGGCCTATCTCGTGAACGGTGAGGTGAAACTGAACACTGACCTCACCATCACTGACGCCGACCTCATCCATGTTGACGGATCGGCCGCAGAGAAGTCTCTCGCGGACCAGCGCAAGGCTGTTGTCAGCAAATTCTACAACTATACCTTCAATGGCGGCGGACACACCGTGACGTTCGACATCAATCCTGACTACTGCCGCTTTGGATTCTTCTACACTTTCGGAGCGCTCTATTCAGACGGCGTGAAAGCCGGAATCACCGTGGATGACAAGACTCTTCTCAAAGACATCAACTTCGCCGGAACGATAAAGATTTCCTACACCACGACAGGAAAGAGCCAAGGAATGGCCATCGCACCGGTAGTTGTCTACAACAAGGGAGGCAAGATGTTGAATGTCAATAGTTCAGTCGAATTGTCAAGCACAAGGGATGACCTTGAGAGTCTAGCCAACAACGACCTCATCAAACAAGGCCAGATCGGTGGCATCACTTCCATCGACCAATTCGGAAGATGCGAGTACAAGAACTGCACATTCTCCGGCAAGATAACAATTGACGGAGGAATCCAGAACATCGGAGGCATCGTTGGCTACGCCGACAACTATGACGGCAAAATGCTTCAGTCCGTGATCACAGGGTGTAAGAACACCGCCGATTTCAGCATACATCAGAAGGCCGGAATGCACTCTGACGCCTACATCGGTGGTATCCTTGGATCATCGCGGACAAGCCAGCCGATCATCACTGACTGCGAGAACAAGGGCAATTTCAACATCGATCTTGAAAACGGCTTTGGATCGGTGCAGAGCTGCGGAGGAATCATCGGTTCCGGCTATGGTACACTGGTCCGCTGCAAGAACTACGGGAACATCACTGTTTACGAATGTGCGAAGAACGCAAGCGGAAGTACTGTCAACCGTCGTTACGGCGGAATCATCGGCGGTCCTGGTACAATCTCCACAAGCAAACACGGTGAGAATGTCTTCCGTCACAACCTTGAGAACTGCGAGAATCACGGAAACATCAAAGGAGCGAGTTCGATGATGGGAGGAATCGTGGGACGAAGCGAGAAGAACACAGGTGAGAAAGCGATATTCAAAGGCTGTGTGAACTACGGTACGGTCGAAAGCACCGAGCAAGTCATGACTATGGGCGGCATCGCCGCTGTCTGCAACGGTGGTGATTTCTACAATTGCATCAACCGAGGAACCATAAAGGGCGCGATCGAAAGAGACGCGGCCGGAATCATAGGCAGCATCGACTGGTCTGACGACAAGCACGATTGGACTATAGACGGATGTGAGAACTACGGCAACTTTGAACTGACGGGAGAAAACAAGTCCGGAGCCGTCGTGGCCGGCATCGCCGTACACGCCAAAAACGCAAAGGCCAGATATTCAGTAACAAACTGCAAGGCAAGTTTCAGCGTCACCGGAAGCAACCTTACCAAAGAGCCGGCTATCGGAAAATACGGCAACGCGAACATCAGCGCGTTCACCATTGACGAAGCCACAAAGAACAACTGTAAAATCAATTAATATTCCATGAGAAAATCCATCGTAAGAATTTTTCTCTGCCTTGTAGCGCTTGTCCTGGCCAACGTCTCGATGACGGCCCAGAACAAGCCGTTCAATGTGAGCGGCTCAGTGCTTGACGAGGCAGGTTATCCGGTCATCGGCGCCGCCGTCCTCATAAAGGGAGAGCGGACAGGCGTGATCTCAGACGTGGACGGAAAGTACAAGATCGACGTGCCATATTCAGAAGCCACTCTTGAGGTTTCCTGCATTGGCTACGCTCCACAGACCATCAAGGTGGCCGGACGGCATAAGCTGGACATTGTCCTTGTCGAGGATGTCAAGGCGCTCAGCGAGGCTGTCGTGGTAGGTTACAACGTCCAAAGGCGTGAGACCATCACCGGAGCCGTCTCGACGATAACCACCAAGGAACTGTCGCAGTCCCCTACCGCGAATGTCAACAACGCCCTGGCCGGCCGTCTCCCGGGACTTATCGTCACGCAGCACGGCGGCGGTGAGCCAGGCTTCGATGTAGCCAACGTCAATGTGCGCGGTGTCTCCACCTATGGCGGCGGAACAGCTCCTATCGTGATCGTGGACGGAATCGAGCGTGAGATGAGCTACATCTCCGCTGACGAGATCGAGACTTTCACCATCCTCAAAGACGCGTCAGCCACAGCGCCTTACGGAATCAGAGGAGCCAACGGAGTAATCATCATCACAACCAAGCGCGGACGTGAGGGCGAAAAGCCGACAGTTGATTTCAAGGCATCCGTTGGAGTGACAGAACCGGCGAAGTTTCCACGTTACCTTGGTTCGGCGGACTATGCCGTACTCTACAACGAGGCTCTCATGAACGACAATCCGGGAGTCGATGTCAACACGCTGTCGCTATTCTCGGGAGAGGCAATCGCCAACTACCGCAAGGCAAAGGGCGACAACTCTGACGGACTCGGCTACGATTGGAACTACTTCGACTACATGTTCAAACCGGCGGTAATGCAGGATTACTCCCTGTCCGTAAGAGGAGGAACCGAAAAGGTTAAGTATTTCGTCCTTGGGGGCTATTACAACCAAGGTGACAACTACGCCTACCATGCTCCTGAGAAAGAAAACGGATTCTCCCGTTTCAACTTCCGCTCCAACATCGATGTACAGGCCACAAAGCGCTTCTCGATCTCTGTCGATCTGGGAATAAGGGTGCGCCAGACAACCTACCCCGGAGCCACAGCCTCGTCTCTCATCGGACTCGCCAACACTCAGCCGTCGTACCTCCCTATCGTCATCGAAAACACAGGGATAGAGGAGAATGAGCTCGACTTCACCAACAACGGAGGAATGCTCCTTTACTGCGATGACCAGATGTACCGCTACAATGTTCTCGGACAACTCAGCCACACCGGCTACACAATCCGTACAGACAACGACATCAACGGTTCCATCCGTCTTCGCGAGGACCTTTCGTTCATCACCAAAGGCCTGTCGCTTGAGGGACAGTTCTCTTACGATCAGTACAACGGAACCTCCAAGGGAAACAAAGTCAACACATTCTCCCTTGGAAACCTGACTTTCCCGGGCTACGCCACGTGGAAACTCAAGGGTGAAAGCGTGGATGTGTGGAAAAACAACGCCGGATACTGGGCGAAGAACGGAATATTCGAGACCGCCAACACCAGGACAATCGATGACAACTATTCCCGCTCGCTTTCCAACTACACGACCGTCTCTACCTACCGTTTCCAAGGCAAGCTGGATTGGAAGCGCAAGTTCGGTGTCAGTGAAGAGCACGATGTGACCGGGATGCTTCTGGGCTACCTTCAGAACAAGAGCAAGGGCAGCGATGTAGACTACCGCTACTGTGGAATCTCCGCCAGGGTCACCTACGCCTACCGCAGCCGCTATCTTCTTGACACCAACTTCGGCTACAACGGTTCCGAAGCCTTCGCACCAGGGAAGAGGTTCGGATTTTTCCCTGCCATCTCCCTCGGATGGGTTCTCAGCAGCGAGAACTGGATGAAGGGTCTCAGGGCTGTTGATTTCCTCAAGGTCCGCGCATCCGCCGGACTCGCCGGCAACGACTACATCAGTTCGGCGCGTTTCGCCTACATCCAGACCTACAACAAAGGCAAGGAATACATCACCAACTTCGGGGAGAACTCCAAGAACTATTCTTCATGGTACGATGAAGGTGCCTTCGCCAATGAGGATCTGACCTGGGAAAAGGCCATGAAGTACAACGTCGGAATCGACCTCAAGATGTTCAATAACAGGTTCTCATTGAATGTGGACACATTCTACGAGCATCGCTATGACATCCTGACGAACATGGCCAGCGAAGACAAACTTGGTTTGCCTGCGATCATAGGACAGTCGGCCACCTACACCAACTCAGGCATTGTGGACAACAAGGGTATCGAGATTGAGTTCGGGTGGGCTGACCGCATAGGAAGGGATTTCAGCTGGTACATCAAACCGAATCTCTCTTTCGCCCGCAACAAGATAAAGTTCTGCGAAGAAATATCCTATGTCTCCCCGAATGGGGTGGACTGCACATGGAGGTACGCCACAGGCCATCGCGTGGGCGAGAACTTCGTCTATGAATTCGACCACTTCGTGGCCGACCAGACCGAGGCTGACAAACTCAACGCCGCGGGCTACCAGACATTCGGCACGCTAAGTCCCGGAGATGTAGTCTACAAGGATCAGAACGGAGACGGAGTCATCGACAACTACGACCGCAGGGCGATGGGCAATCCGCGAATCCCTGAACTCCAGTTCGGAATCCCTGTAGGATTCAGTTGGAAAGGACTTGATTTCAGCGTCCTACTTCAAGGATCCACCCTCTGCTCTGTGATGCTTTCCGGAGCGGCCGTCTGGGATTTCCCTATATATAACGTGACCGCCATCGGCAAAGTGAAGCCTATGCACCTGAACCGTTGGACCCCTGAGACAGCAGAGACAGCCACCTACCCGGCACTGCATCTGGGAGCCAACTCGAACAACAAGAACTCGCATTCGAGCCTCTTCCTCTACGACGCCTCCTACATCAGGCTCAAGAACGTGGAGATCGGCTATTCCCTGCCGAAAAAATGGATGAACAGGATCAATGTCCAGAATTGCCGCGTCTATCTTCAGGGGCAGAATCTCCTGACCTTCGACGGGTTGTCTGACGCTGATGTGGATCCCGAGACAAGGGACGGAGACGGCAGCTGGTATCCTATCCAACGAGTTTTCAACCTCGGAATCTCCATCACTCTCTAAGCAGTTCCAAACATATTCAGAACACTATGTCATTAATGAAAAACATATTGAAAACCAGTGCTGCCGCACTTTGCATTCTTGCGGCCGCATCCTGTGACGCCTATCTGGACAAAAAGCCGACCGACATCAAGACAGAGGCCGACATGTTCAGCAGTTTCCAACAGACCGATGAGCAGATCACCCGCCTTTACGCCCTCGCAAAGGCTTCCGACAGGCCTCTTGCACAGATGCACCACTACAGCGAGTCCCCTTGCTGCGATGAAGCCGAATGCACCTCGACCTCAGAGGCCAACAACCTCACAAACCGTTGGAATGAAGGCGATTGGGAGCCAGGTTCGGACATCTGGAAGAAGACAACGGCCACAGGCTCATCAAGTGCCAGCAACACCACCGGATGGTGGGCGGGAGTATATTCAAACATCCGCAGGGCCAACAAGATACTCGAATGCATCGAGACCTACAAAACCCCTGACTCCCCTTCCGAGCCTGGCACGCTGATGAACCGCGTCGGTGAGGTTCTGTACATCAGAGCCTACCTCCACTACGTCCTGCTGCGCAATTATGGCGAATGTGTATATCTCGACCATTCAATCAAGCAGAGTGACGACAGGCATTTCACGCGTGAGGACGTGTTCACGATCGCACAGAAAATCTGTGATGACTGCGATGAGGCATATTCAAGAGTCCCGGCGCAGAACAGCGGAATGAAGTTCGCGAGAATCGACAAGGGAGCCTGTCTTGGACTGAAGGCTATGGTACGCTGGATTGTGGCGACTCCTCTTTACAACGGAGGCATCGACGGCAACGGCACTTTCCCTTTCACCGACAACCGCACAGGCAAGGAGCTGTACGCCAAATATGACCCGCAGCGTTGGGTGGGCTTGAGAAAGGCATGCGAAGAGGTCATCAACTTCAGCATTGAGGGCCGTCCGAAATACACCCTCTACCAAGGAGCCGACAAAAGCGACTGCACCGACAAACTCGGCAACAACACAAGCGCGTCGATGGTTCCGAGAAGGCTTTGGGAACTCTTCGTCCCTGAGACGATGGAGCCTCTCAAACAGGAATGGATCTGCTTCTGGCTCAGAGACAAGTCCGCCGGTTGGTGGGGCGACAACTATCCTCCGTCACAAAGCGGAGGCGGCAGGGAAATGCCGACCCAGGATCAGGTTGATGAATATGAGTTCATCGGCCCGGACGGCTACGGCTACCCTATCTACGCCCTCAAGGAGAATCACGCCTCGCTCTACAATGGGCTCATCAGCGAATCCGCTCTGAAATCCAGCTACGACGACGCCAATCCTTACGTCAACCGTGATCCCCGCATGTACCGCGATGTGATCTACCACGGCTCGACGTTCAAGAGCACAGTGATAAACACGGCGTCAGGACCGGACAAGATCAACGCCGCCAACTCGACAACCACAGGCTACTTCCTCCGCAAGTTCTGCGACGGTTCCCACAACAAGGCCGCGGGCTCAGGCGCGGGAGTGCTCCACTGTCCTCCGGCATTGCGTCTTTCGACCGTGTACCTTATGTGGGCAGAGGCAGTGACACGTACAGAAGGGCCGAACGCCGAGGTCTACAAACGGATCAACGAAATCCGCAGCCGCTCGTTCATGGCCCCGATGCCGCCTGCCACAATGTCCAGCAAGGAACTTATGCTCGACTACATCGCAAGGGAAAGAAGGGTTGAGCTTTACCACGAGAAATGCCGTTTCTGGCAGTGCCGTTTCTACCTTGAGCCAGCCCTTGAGGCTGCGAAGGACAGACAGTGGGAGTCACTTCCGGGAAGTACTAATGATGCGAAGGCTCAGGAATATTTTGAAAAATATGGAGCGTATCCTAAGACACAGCATAGGATTTGCGGCATGAGGCCGGTCGAGGACGCCGGAGGAAAGATTGTCATCAACGGCAAGAAGTACCGCATGGAGCGCTATTGGGTAGAGAACCGTGTGTTCGAGTCAAAGCACTATCTTATGCCGATTCCTGTCGACGAACTCCAGAAAGCCGGCATCCAGCAGAATCCAGATTGGTAGTTTACTGAAAGATGAGAATAAGACAATTAAGCGTTTGTTTGTTGATACTCGCCGCCCTTGCGTCCTGCTCCAAGGAAAATCCTTCCTCAGGAGCGGGCGGAGGCGGTGAAAAGGAACCGGAAGAAAAGCCGTCGGAGATCACGCCGGACAAGGGCATGACCCTCTATGGACTGGTAAGCGACACCGACGGAAAGCCTGTCGAGGGTGTTGTTGTCAGCGATGCCTACACCTGCGTGAAAACCGACTCAAGAGGTGTCTATCAGATGAAACGCGCCCGTGACGCCAAATTCGTGTTCATCTCGATGCCTTCAGGCTATGAATGCGCGACGCAGAAGGATTTCGGGAATATGCCCCTTTTCTATCAGAACTGCAAGTCTTTGACGGGGACCGCATCAAGTGTCTACAGAGCGGATTTTTCTCTTTCCAAACGCAAGCATTCCGACAACAGATTCACTCTGGTGGCCATAGGAGACCCGCAGCCGGACTACGACAGCGATGTCGAGCGGTTCCGGGCCGAAACCGTGGCTGACATAAACCGTGAGATTGCGCGGCACTCAAGCACCGAGACCGTCGCCGTGGCTCTTGGAGACATAATCGGAATCGACGAGAACCATTCGGGAAAACGGCTTACGAAGATGAAAAAGGTTCTCGGGGAGATCGACGTGCCCACCTATCACGTCATCGGCAACCATGACAAGGACAAACTTTCCCCTGACGGACTGACATTCAGCAACATAATGGGACCGCTTTACTATTCGTTCAACGTGGGGATGGTTCATTTCGTCATCCTGGACGACCTAAGGTTCTCCGGCAACACGGACTACACGCTCGGTTTCACAAAAGAGCAATATGACTGGCTGGCGCAGGACCTCTCGTTTGTCCCGAAGAACCACAAGGTCGTGCTCTGCTTCCATGCGCCGATGTACAACAACTTTGCGAAATATTCCTACGCCACACAGATCTTCGAACTCGTCAAGAACTACAAGGATCCAATAATAATGGCCGCGCACACCCACAACTACAAGTACAGCAAGAACAAGCTTGGGATGAGGGAATATATTCTCAGCACCGCCTGCGGTTATTTCTGGAGGGCAAACCATGCTACAGACGGCACACCTAACGGCTACTACGTCTTCACGTTCGACGGCACCGAAATCAAGGACATGTACTTCAAGGGAACGGACTGGGACAAGTCGCACCAGATGAGAATATACAGAGCCTCAGATAGTTATGCTATCAGCGGAGGGGGCAGATATTCTTTCTCGGACGACGGTTTCGGAAAAGATGAGATCGCCGTCAACGTGTTCTCCGGAGGGCCGGACTGGAACGTCAGTGTCTACGAAGACGGCGTCCTGACCGGTACAGCGACATACCTTGAGAATCAGTACGACCGATGGATGTGCGGACTTTACATCAACCACGCCTACAAATGCAACAAACTGGAGGACATCACCAAGGCCAAGCACATCTATCGCTACAAGCTCAAGAATCCAAACACCCGACAGATCAAGGTCGAGGCACGGGATCCGTTCGGAAACGTGTTCACGGAGACCTCTGTGGTCGGAACGAATGACTTCTCTTTGGCCGAACCTCCCCTCCAGAAAGGGCTGAAAGACGGAGGCGACAGGCCTTACACCTATTTCTGGTGGAGGAAATAACTATAAAAGACATAAGATATTCACACTTTATGAAGAAAACCATTACATTTTTCGCGGCGATAGCACTCGCCTTGATTTCTGTGGCGCAACCTAAACCGGGTTCATTCGAACAGACATGGAAAAAGGGTCCTCAGTGGCTCGAGAACGCCGTGATATATCAAATCTACCCATCTTCCTACAAGGATTCAGACGGCAACGGCATCGGGGACATCCCTGGAGTCATGTCCAAGCTTGACTACATCGAGAAACTCGGAGTCAATGTCATCTGGTTCAATCCCCTATTTGTTTCCGGATGGGTTGACGGTGGTTACGACGTGATCGATTTCTACAAGGTGGACCCACGTTTCGGTACTAACACAGATCTTGTGAATCTGATTTCCGAATGTCACAAGAGAGGAATAAAGGTATTCCTCGACTTGGTACCAGGGCACACATCCGACCAGCATCCTTGGTTCAGGCAGTCCATGGAGGCGGACGCCAACCAGCGTTACAGCGACTATTACATCTGGAGCGACCGACTGCCTGACAAGCGCGCTGAGGATGACCTCAAGAAGATGCTCGCTTCAGACAATGTGATGCAGAACACCATAGGCAAATGGATGAAGTCAGACGCTCCGAGAGGAAAGTACTACATGAAGAATTTCTACGCCTGCCAGCCGGCCCTGAACTTCGGCTACTACAATCCGGATCCTGCCAAGCCATGGGAGCAGGGAATGGACGCTCCGGGACCGAAAGCCGTAAAACAGGAGATGAAGAACATAATCGAGTTCTGGTTCAACAAAGGTGTGGATGGATTCCGTGTGGACATGGCGGCCAGTCTCATCAAGAACGACAAGGACAAGAAAGGCATAATCGAATTCTGGCGCGAGATCCGCGGATGGATGGACACCGAGTTCCCTGACCATGTTCTGATGGCCGAATGGGGCAACCCTAAGTACTGTCTTGCGGCCGGATTCAACATCGACATGGATCTTAACGGAACCAGCACAAAGATCCGCAGGATGTATTTCGACAAGAAGCACCAGGCAGACGGAGGCAGTTATTTCTCATTGAACGGAGGACAGCCGTCCCTGAAGGACCTCTATGGCAATCCTTGGCCTGAGAACAAGATCGACACAAAGGATGACGCCGCCAAGATGCTCAAGAGGTTCTACGATGAGTACAGCGAAAACATCGCATGGACCAAAGACTGGGGCTACTATGCCAACCTTACCGGCAACCACGACCATCTCAGATTCAACATGGGCGCAAGGAACACTCCCGAGCAGTTGAAAGTGAGCATGGCCTGGATCATGACCATGCAGTTGCCTATTCTCTACTACGGTGACGAGATCGGAATCCGCAGCCTCGCTGACCTTCCTAACGTTGAAGGAGCCGACCATAACGGAAAGGAGCGTACCGGAGGACGGTCTCCGATGCAGTGGGACGACAGCGTGAACGCTGGGTTCAGCACCTGCGACCCTTCCGACATCTACATTCCTGTTTGTCCTGAATGGACTCCTGCCACATCCTATCCGCTTTACCTCAAGTGGAAAGCGGACGGATGCAAGAATCCGACAGCCAAAGGTGAGATCACCGTGGCCTCACAGGACAATGATCCGAAGTCTCTCCTCAACTGGACCCGCGCGCTCATCAAACTCCGCAAAGAGACGAAAGCATTCTGGAGCAGCAGCGAGTGGAAACCCCTCTACAACGAGGATGTTCCATACCCGATGGTCTACACCCGCACGGACGGCGCCGAGACCTATCTCGTGGCCCTCAACCCGACCGGAATCAAGCGCACCGTCACAATCCCTTCACAGACATCGGAGAAAGCCGGAAAAAAACTCGCACCTGTCCTGATGACCGGCAACGCCTCCTACAAGGTGACCGCCAATGGCGATGTCCTGACGATGCAGCCAACCAGCGCCATGATCGTGAAAATAACAAGCGGCAATTAACGTACAGAGTAACAGGTAATAAAAGAAGTTCGTGGTGTTAGTTCAGCACCACGAACTTCTTTTATTATCTTAAATGCCAATTAGTCATCTTACACATAATCATTTTATACACACATCGCCCGAATCATCATTTTACCGGACAACTATCGTTACTCGTTTTAGATAATCACCTTCCAAGGAATTGAATGTTGGAACAGGATTGGTGATAGCGGATGTCGCCTTCTGGAATGCAGGCTTCAATGGCAATCCTGTCAAGACAAACTGACTTGTCTACTGCCTTGAGGGCAATCCTGACTGTATGCAATGAAGTGTCCGATGAGACAATCAGGCTGCCACCATCGAGAAACGAACGGGAGACCTTCCGTTTCAGTATTTATCTATGGGAGGGACAACGTCATATTTATCCACCCAAACTACCCTTCTGCCGGACAAAACTCATTTTGCAGCCGTTTTGTCCGGCAATGCAAGCGTTTCCACGGACAAAAATCATTTGCTCACCGAGACGATCTAAGGGCAAAGGCTTTAGCGAAATGAGAAAAGTACTTGTCTGACGAAAGCAGGGCATCTCTATCATCGGAAAGATATTCCTCACAGAATTGATCTCGTGCCCTGATAACCTCCTTCAGCATTGAATCCCTAGAAGAAAACGACTCATTCTTTCGCCCGACAGTGATTGTAAGGTCAAAAAGATCAAGTGCGCGGACAAAAGCGCCTCTGGCCATACTCGCATTGTCTTTTCGCTTCCATTTCAATGTTCTGCCAACCTCGCTGCCAATGTTGGCCATCTGAGCGATGAACGGCATCTCCGCCCACCTCTTCACATTAGGTTTTTCTGGAAGATTCACCATCACTTGACAAGATTACCAACAATCAAACGAATCTCATTCCTTATAGAACTGTCCTCAACATCCCTGCTGAAGTTATTTCTCCTTGGACTGATGTTTATCAATGAATCATATTCGATAAAATCCTCACCTTCAACTTCGGGATAAAGGTTAATACCCCACAAAGATTCCTGCATGGAGCCATCCTCCAACAGTAATTTTTCCAAATCAGCGTGCAGTTCAGCATTCAATGCCAACACTTTGCGGTCAACATCCACAACCCCCTTAACCATGTCTCCATAAAATTCCAGAGCCATTTCCCTAAGTTGTTCCCTGCTGACAGGTTCACGAATTATTGTCATACCAATGTTATCTTACCTCCGCAAACCTACATAAAATATTCGAGATTTCGAACACAACTTGATTTCGATGATCTGAAAAAAGGAAACCATATACCTGTTGACTAACTTCTGGCCTATTGTGTTTGCAAACAGTTAATTACAAGCAATTAATCAATTATTGTAAAATTAGTTGATAATTAGCAATTTACAAGATTTTGTAGTCAACTCGTATATAATTACCTATAAATATTAATATAGGAATACAATGTTTCTATTGCGCTATTTTGACGAAAATAGCGGAACGAAATGCGTTATTTTGACGGTTTTCGGTGGTTGAAACCTGCTTATTTTGACGAAAAATATTCGGGAAAAGCAGTTTTGAGTGAGGGTTTGGCGACTTCCAGAAGGGGGATCATTACAAAGGGGCGGTTCTCGATGTCCTTGTGGGGGATGGTGAGGTCGGGAATATCTATGCGGTCGGTGCCGTAGAAGAGGATGTCGATGTCGATGATGCGGGAATGGTAGATGCGGTTGCCTGAGCCGTCATATTCAGGAGGATCGGTTCTGCCCATCGAGCGCTCGATTGCTTTGATTTTGCGCAGGACTTCTGTGGCTGCCTCTTCTGCCGAGGTATCAGGTCTGAAGGTTCTGTAAAGTGCCACAGCGTTAAGGAACTTGCCACCGGAGAATCCCATAGGTTTGGTCTCGATAAGCCGCGACAGGGCCGTATAATGGCCTTCAAAGGCCTCGTCCATGCGGCGGAGAGCCTCCTCGATGTTCTTCTCGCGGTTGCCAAGGTTGCTGCCAAGGGAAAAGTATATGCTGACAAAGGCCATTACGAGTTCGGTTCCTTTGAATAGTCCGGGCCGGTGCCTGGATCCACACGGCCGGCAGAGTCAACGTCATCCAGACCGAGTTCCAAGCGAGCCTCGTCGGAAAGCATGGACTGATCCCAAGCCGGGTCAAAGACCAGTTCCACGTTGCACGATTTGATGCCAGGGACGTCAGTAACGTTTCTCTGTACCTCGTCAAGAACCTCATCGGCCATAGGGCAGTTCGGAGCGGTGAAGGTCATCTTGATGAAAGCCTCGTGCATCTTGTTGATGACAAGCTCGTAAATCAGACCAAGATCATAGATGTTGACCGGAATCTCAGGATCATACACCTGCTTCAAAGCCAAAACCACATTGTCATACAGCGGTGCGAGCGCCTTGACATCCTCAGCGGAAAGCACCTCACTCTCCTGCTCCACCTGCGGCTCATGAACGGTCGCCTCTTTCTCTTCCTTATTATTTTTGAATATACTCATATAACACTTAATCAAACAATTATATTCTTCAATAAGTCTAAAAAAACTTACACTTTCATAGCCAAAACAGCGACAAATATTCTTCCACAAATTTAATAATTACTATAAACTTTAGATTTTCATAGTAACTACAGCTTATATGGCATTGCTAACTGTTCTCCAAGGCCACCGCCTTGATGGTGTCAATCATCGAGACGAGACCATTGGCCCTGGTCGGGGACAGATTCTCCTTCAAGCCGATCTGGTTGATGAAACTGAAATCATCCGCTGCGATCTCTTTCGGAGTGCGACCGGAATAGACGCTGATCAAGAGAGATATTATGCCTTTTGTGATGATAGCATCGCTGTCCGCCTTGAAGTACAGTTTTCCGTCCTCAAGCCGCCAATCCAGCCAAACCCTTGACTGGCACCCCTTAATCAACTTATCCTCAGTCTTTTCCGCTTCCGGATAGGCTTCCAGATTCTTTCCCAAGTCGATGAGATACTCGTATTTGTCGAGCCATTCATCGTACATCGAGAAATCGTCAATCACAGACTGTTTAGCTTCCTCTAATGAGTTCATATCACATAACAATTTCAAATTTCCAAATATACAAGCCACTTCAAAGGTTGATGAGTCTGTCACTTCGTTGCTTCGGCAGGCTCAGTGACCACAACCTAAACCAACATCGCAACCGCCTTGTCAAGTGACCTGATGAAATATTCAGCCTCCTCCATCGTGTTGTACGGGGCAAGGGACGCGCGAAGCATTCCTGTGACACCGAATCGGTCCATAATCGGCTCAGCGCACATCTGACCGGAACGCACAGCGATTCCCATCTTGTCCAAAATCAGAGCCAGATCTTCGTGATGCGCTCCGTCCACACTGAATGAAAAGAGAGGAATCTTTGCCTCCGTTCCACGTGGAACGCCATAAAGATGGATTCTCGGATTACTCGTCAGTGCATGGAGTAAATATTCAGACACAGCACTCTGGTTATCAACTAATTCTTTATCATTCATCAATTTAGCTACCTCGATAGCCGGTTTCAAGGTCGGCATGGAATTGATGTTCTGGGTTCCAGCCTCGAATTTTTCCGGAAGCGGAGCGTAGGTCGTGCCGGAAAACTTCACGGTAGCGATCATCTCTCCCCCACCCTGATATGGAACCATCTGATCCAACCATTTGCGCTTTCCAAAAAGCACTCCGGTTCCAGTCGCCGCATAGAGTTTATGCCCGGAAAACGCGTAAAAATCACAGTCAACATCCTGAACGTCAACACCTTCGTGCACCATCCCCTGCGCTCCGTCAATCAAAACTGGACAACCAGCTGAATGACAAAGCTTTACAATTTCTTTAACAGGATTAACAATGCCAAGAACATTCGAAATCTGAGCGACAGCCACAATCCTCGTATTTGGATTCAGCAAAGACTTCAATTCGTCAAGATTCAGATGTCCCTCGTCATCCACATGAAGAACCCTCAATGTAGCCCTTTTCCTTTGGCAAAGCATCTGCCACGGAACAATGTTGGAATGGTGCTCGGCCTCCGAAACGATGATCTCATCGCCTTCATGGACGAAAGTCTCACCGAAAGAAAAGGCGACAAGATTGATGGATCCAGTCGTTCCGGAAGTGAATATCACCTCCTCACGAGCAGATGCGTTGATATATTCCTTCACAGCATCGCGGGTGCTTTCGTACTCCTCCGTGGCATCGGCAGCGAGTTTGTGGACCGCGCGGTGAATGTTGGCGTTCGCTCCGATCGTCAGTTCGGTCCATTTATCGATGACCGACTGCGGACGCTGGGCCGTGGCTGCGTTGTCAAAATAGACAAGAGGCTTGCCATAGACGGTGCGCGAAAGCGCCGGAAACATATTTCTGAGTTCTTGAATATTCATTGTCAAACCTCCAATTCTATCTTGCAAATATAATCAAAAGCATCGGAAGAATGGACTGTTATTGAAAGCGTCTGTGAATATTCCGTATTTCACGCAAAAAGTGCTAATTTTGCCTTGAACAAAAATCTTTGAATATGATCGATTACATCAAAGGGACAATAGTCGAGCTCTCCCCTGCCGAGTTGATTCTTGAGAATAACGGAATCGGGTACAGCATTCTGATTTCATTGCAGACTTTTCAGGCGCTGCAGGATAAGAAGGAGGCA
>DCMG01000121.1:0-18644 GCA_002321335.1 Bacteroidales bacterium UBA1628
ACAAGTCTGCGGAATTTAGGTAGAATAATTCTGATAGAATGATTTTTGTCATATAAATTTATATGAAATAAAATTATATTAAATAAGATTGTATAATCCGCTGAAAACCCAGTATCGAACCTTATGAATGTGGGCTGGCTGAAATGACGTTTTCTGCCATGAGAAGATATGAGTACTTTTATTTTATTGAAATTATTCTGCCAAAATAATTTTGGCAGAATAATTTTTGCTATATTTGCCATTGATGGAAGCGAATATGGACAAATACTATAATCCGTTCTTTATCGCGGGAAGGATTCCTCCGGAATGTTTCTGTGATAGGGACGCAGAGACCAAACGGTTGACAGGGTGCATATTAAATCATGAGAATGTTGTTCTGACTTCCCCAAGAAGGGTCGGGAAGACGGAACTGATTTATCATTGCTTTGATGATGAGAGGCTGAAAGATGAGTTTTTCGTGATATTCGTTGACATCCTGCACACATCCAGTCTGCGGGAATTGATCATGGAGTTTGGCTCAGGGGTGTTCAAGAAGGTCGCAAGGCAGAGTGACAAGCTGATGAAGTCTTTCGCCTCGACTCTAAGGTCGCTTCAGGGAAGTTTCGGATTCGATCCGGTGAGTGGGATGCCGACATTCAATGTCCGTCTGGGGGACATTACGGCTCCGGAATATACCATCGAAGAGATATTCGAATATCTTGAAAAGGCTGACAGGCGCTGCATCGTTGTCATTGATGAGTTTCAGCAGGTTGTGAAGTATCGCGAGAAGGGTGTGGAGGCACTGCTGAGGGCGAATATTCAGCGTTCGTCCAACTCTAATTTCATATTTTCCGGCAGCGAGAGGCGCATTATGGACCAGATTTTTCTGGATGCGAAGAGACCGTTCTATCAGAGTGCGACCAATTTGAGTATGGCACCTATTGACAGAAGTGTTTATGTCCGGTTTGCGCAAGAACTGTTCGCAAGGTATGGAAAGACAGTCACGGAAAAGGGAGTTCTCAAGGCATACGATACGTTCGAGGGAATCACAGCTTATGTGCAAAGGATAATGCACGATGCGTTCTCGGAGACATCTACCGGAGGTACGGCGGACATCGATCTTGTGAACAGTATGGCTGACAGGTTTGTCGAGGAGAGTTCCAGACGTATCCGCGAACAACTTTCGTTCATCACGGAACAGCAGAAAGAACTTTTGTATGCTATTCATTCAGAAGGTATTGCTAAAGGATTAACGACCTCGGCGTTTGTGAAGAAGCATAGATTGAAGTCTGCGAGTTCGGTTCAATCAGCGACAAAGCAGCTTTTGGAAATGGATCTTATAACCAAAGTCGGCAGAGAATATACGATCTCTGATCCTTTGCTGAAACTTTGGCTTACACGTGAAATACAATAATTTCAATGGAGACCATAGAAAAGCATAATTCTTTATTAAAAAGGATGAAACATTCAAAATGGTTGCGAGGATGGAGATTAGCCTTGTTGATTACTTTGTCTGTTGCCATAATTGTGTTTATCTTTTCACTTATCTTTATTCCTGTGTTTAGAGACACCATTACTGATGTGATAGGATTTATTTTTGCGTTACCTTTTGGGATAATTATGTTTTTTGCATATTTTGATGACATGATTGCAAGAAAATAATATAAGTGTTCAAAACAATATTCGACAACATATGATAGTTATGAAGAGATTATTTTTGACATTCCTTTTGGGAGGGATCGCGCTTTCTTCGGTCGCTTCGACAACGGGTTCGACGACCGATGAGGTGAGACTGTTGAGGTTCCCGGCGACGAACGGGACGGACGTGGTGTTCTCCTATGCCGGTGACTTGTTCACGGCACCGTTGACTGGCGGCGAGGCGCGCCGCCTGACCTCACACATCGGCTACGAGATGTTCGCTCACTACTCTCCGGACGGCAAGACAATCGCCTTTACCGGGGAATATGACGGCAACCGCGAGATCTACATCATTCCGGCCAGAGGTGGGGAACCTGTTCGCCTGACCTACACGGCCACCAACGGGCGAGATGACCTTGGTGACAGGATGGGTCCTAACAACATCGTAATGGGATGGACACCTGACGGAAAGAACATCATATTCAGAAACCGCACAGGTGACGGATTCTCCGGCAAGCTTTGGACGGTTTCAATCAATGGCGGCATGCCGAAGGAGATTCCGCTTCCGGAAGGAGGCTTCTGCTCATATTCGCCTGACGGAAAGAAACTTGCCTACAATCGGGTGATGAGGGAGTTCAGGACATGGAAATATTACCGTGGCGGAATGGCCGATGAGGTCTGGGTATATGACGGCAAGAAAGTAGAGAAGATCACCGACAACCCGGCTCAGGACATATTCCCTATGTGGGTCGGTGACGAGATCTACTTCGCTTCCGACCGCGACATGACGATGAATCTGTTCGTCTATAACACGAAGACCAAGGCCACGACCAAGGTGACATCTTTTGATGACTATGACGTGAAGTTCCCGAGCACCAACGGAAAACTCGTCGTGTTCGAGAAAGGTGGCTATCTCTACAAGCTTGATCCGGCAACTAAGACTACCGAACAGATCCACATCACCCTCGGTTCAGACCTTGTCTATGCAAGGGCGGAGAGGATGAATGTCGGCAAGAAGGGCCGCTCGTCGTTCAGCCTATCCCCTGACGGAAAGAGAATGGCCGTGACGGCTCGTGGTGAAGTCTTCGACGTGCCTGTCGGAAAGGGCATTACCCGCAACATCACCAAAACTCCTGGTTCCAATGAGCGCAGCGCCGACTGGAGCCCGGACGGCAAGTACATCGCCTTCATCGGTGACGGGACAGGAGAGACCGAGGTTTATCTCTACGATGTCGCCGCCGCCGGCGAGCCGGTCCAGATCACCAAGGACAACGACACCTACATCCGCGACCTCCAGTGGAGTCCGGACAGCAGGCACATCCTCTACACTGACCGCAAGAACCGTATCGTTGAGATCGATCCGTTCGCCAAGACCGTCAGAACAGTGCTGCAGTGCCCTGAGCAGGAGATAAGGGATGTTGAATATTCCCCTGACTGCAAATGGCTCACCTACAGCCGCCCTGCACCGAACAAGATGAGCGTAGTCTATGTCTATAATCTTTCCTCCGGCAAGGAATATCCTGTCACGGAGAAATGGTATGACTCCAGCTCACCAACCTTCTCTTCTGACGGCAAGTACTTGATATTCACATCCGACCGTGACTTCCGTCCGATCTACAGCTGGATCGAGTGGAACTTCGCCTACACCGACAGGAGCGGAGTCTACATGACGATGCTCGCTTCCGGAACGCCTTCTCCGCTGCTCCCGACTGACTGCGAATCCTTGAATATTCATGAATCAGAGGAAGACACCGCTCCTGCCGAGGCCGACAAGAAGCCGGCGAAAGGTGGCAAGACTGCCAAAGAGCAGAAGGACGCGAAGGTTTCCGGCAAGAGCTCCGTGGACGTGAAGATAGATGTGGACGGTCTTCTTGACAGGACCATCAAGCTTCCTATCGGTGGCTCACGCTCGTACTTCAGCGATGGCAAGAAACTTTGGTACAGGGATGGCCGTGGCACTCAAGTGTTTGATTTCGAGAGCGGCAAGTCCGAGCAGTGCTCCGATGGAATGGTCATCTATCGTCCGGGCGACAAGAAGGCACTCTCGACCGCCAAAGGCAAGTGGACAGCCGTCAACTTCCCATCAGCGAAAGTCGGTGGAGGCGAGGCCATCGACCTCGACAACATGTACACGACCGTTGACTACGCCCAGGAGTGGCCTCAGATCTTTGACGAGGTTTGGAGAGCCTTCCGCGACGGCTACTATCTTGAGAATATGCACGGACGCAACTGGAAGGCGGTAAAAGAAAAGTACGCAGCCCTTCTGCCTTACGTCAAGACCCGTCTGGATCTCAACTACGTTATCGGTGGGATGATCGGTGAGGTCGCCAGCGGCCACGCCTACGTCAATCCGGGGGACTACCCTAAGCCGGAGCGCATTCCGATGGGACTTCTCGGAGCCAAGATGAGCAAGGACAAGAGTGGCTATTTCAAGATCGACCACATCTATTCCGGAGCCGTTTACAGAAGCGAACTCCGTTCTCCATTGACCGAGCCGGGAATGAACATCTCCGAGGGCGACTTTATCACAGCCATTGACGGTCAGTCGCTTAAAGATGTTGACAACATCTACAAACTCCTTGTCGGCAAGGCTGGCAAGCTCGTTGAGCTGACTGTGAACAAGTCTGCCGCAGACGGTGGCCGCAAGGTTGTCGTCAAACCTATAGCCGATGAATATCCTCTCGAACATTACGAGTGGGTGATGAGGAATATCCGCACCGTCGAGGAGAAGTCAGGCGGCAAGGTCGGCTACATCTATATTCCTGACATGGGACCGGAGGGACTGAACGAGTTCGCCCGCTGGTACTATCCGCAGCTGGACAAAGAGGCTCTCATCATCGACGACCGCGCCAACGGTGGCGGAAACATCTCCCCGATGGTCATTGAGAGGCTTCTGCGCAAGGTCTATAGGATGACGATGTACAGGAACTCCAACCAGAACGGGACCATCCCGGAGGGAACGCACACCGGACCTAAGGTGCTGCTGATCAACAAATATTCCGCCTCCGATGGAGACCTCTTCCCGTGGAGTTTCAAGGCAAATAACCTCGGAACTGTGATCGGCACCAGAACTTGGGGCGGCATCGTGGGCATCAGCGGCTCGCTGCCTTACATGGACGGAACCGACGTGCGTGTGCCGTTCTTCACGAACTACGACGCGGCGACGGGACAGTGGATTGTCGAGAACCACGGAGTCGACCCTGACATCCTGCTGGACAATGACCCAATTAAGGAATATGCCGGTGAGGATCAGCAGCTTGACAAGGCCATCGAGACCGCCCTCCAGCAGATCAAGGACCGCAAGCCGCTCCCGAAGACCCCGGCTCCTCGCACCTTCAAGGATCTGGGACTCCCGGAGATCAAGTAAGAGATTTCCGAAAAGAGCGCTTCGACAGGCTCAGCGACCGACGTGTAACTCATTCGGTCGCTGAGTTTGTGGTCACTGAGCCTGCCGAAATGACACTGTGAACCTAATCCGGTTTTTCATAAATGAATAAAATACCTTATATTTGACTTTGGATTTGAAACAGTAAAAGCATTACGGATATGAAAAAGTTTTTTACAATCGTGCTTGCAGCCTCGATGCTGCTTATCGGATCTAACACCCATGCTCAGACATGGACGGCCGCCGGCGGATTCACCACATTCAGCCTTTCAGGCCCAGATGCCGACAAAGTGATGGACGGAAGCATGCCTGGCTTCTATTTTGGAGTCAGCTACGACTATGCCTTTTCATCTCTTGAAGGCCTTACGGTTGAGCCAGGACTCTATTTCATGCACTACGGCAAGGATCGCACAATGCCTTTCACCACCGAGTCGAAGGCTTACCGCGCCAATTACTTCCATATTCCAGTCAATCTAAAGTACACAATTCCGTTTGACGCCAACATCAGAGTCTCCGCCTTCACAGGCCCTCGCCTGAATTTTTTTGGAATGGGAAACATGTTCAGCAAAGGCGTGACATTTCCAAGCCTTAAAAACCTTGATGTTCAGTGGGGTCTGGGAGTCTCAGCCACAATCGTCGACGCTGTCATGCTCCGAGCCGGCTACGATTTTGGTCTGACCAAGTGCGTGAAGGACAACACCAAGCACGAAAGCTGGGCAAATGACCTCAAAGTCCACAGGAACTCCTTTTACATCGGTGTAGGTTTCGCCTTCTGATTTATCAAGTCTATAGAACTCAATCCGGTCACTTCGGCAAGCTCGGTGACCGGATTTCTTTATTTAATGAAACCTAAACTGTCAACCTGCAACCATCCGTTGTAATTCACCGCCTGAATATTTTCATATTTTCGCACTATGAAGCTATCAGGAATATTCATTTTCTCTATATCAGCTTCAGTCGTGGTTGCTTTTTCTTCTTGCTCCGGCAGGGAGGTTGATCATGCGTTGGACGTTGCGGAAAATGTTATCTGGACTCGTCCCGACAGTTCACTGTCTGCGCTGAAGTCGATTGACACCTTGGATTTGAGGTCGGAATCACGTCATGCGAGGTACTCTTTGCTTTACTCGATGGCGCTGGACCGAAACTGCATCGACACCTCCGACACCGGTATAATCCTCCCCGCAGTAAGATTCTATAACCACCACGGCTCCGACGCTGACCGGATGAGAGTGTATTATTATCTTGGAAGGCTGCACTATAACGGAGGGGACTTTCTTTCAGCCATCAAATGTTATATGCAGGCGAAAGAATATTCCTATGATTCAAAGGATTTCGTATTTCGCGGCTTGATTTCATCCGCCATTTCGGATGTGTACGCGCGGAATGACAACTTTCAGGAAAAGGTCAGATATTCAGAGGAAGCTGTCAATTGTTTCACCGAGGCGCACGATTCGCTCAGAGTTTGGATAACCACAGGCCGGCTGGCCTCGTACTATGCCGATTGCAAAAATTGGGAGAAGTCAGACAGTCTCTATTCGGAGTTCTTTTCCCATAGTCCTTATGACACAACCGTCTTGGCCGAGCATCTTTTCAACGCATCCAGATATTCCCTGCTCAAGCCGAATCCAGATCCTCTTCAAAGCATGGAGCTTTTCAAGAAAGCGATTTTCGAATATGGCGGCAAACCTTCCGTGACAGACTACGCCGCATATGCTTATGCGCTTGGCCTGCTCGGAGACACCTCTGCCGCTGACAGCATATTCTCGCAATTGGACGCATCGGGGAATGAAACCCTGCCGCTGATGGTCTGGAAATACCGCGCGTTCAAAAATCGAAGTGACTTCAAGGAAGCCTTGGATATGTTCGAGAGGTCTGTGGCTTTACAAGAGGCCTCGATAACCGCAGCGCTGAATCAGTCTGTGGCTCAGGCTCAGTCCGACTATTTCAAGACCAAGGCGAAACTGGCCGAGAAGGACCGGAGGATGCTGGTTCTTGCCAGATGGATTGTGTTTTTGGCTGGAATCCTCGGCTTGTTCATCGCTTTTACGTTTCATTTGCACAACAAACGGAAATGGGCCAGACGGATGGCGGAGATGTCCATGATAAACGAGGAGGTGAATGTCAGGCTTTCAAAGGAGCAGGACGCTTTGTCCGACAAGGAACAGGCTCTTCAGAACCTGAGAAGGAAGTACGTCTTGACCTACAAGCGACAGTACAGCCAGCTGAATGACCTGTGTGCCGAATATTGGGCGACTGCCGGAAGTGGCAAGGAACAGGAACGCATCTATGAGAAAGTCAAGAAAATCGTCAGCGTGATAGACGGCTGCAACCAGAAGAGACTGGAGCGGATGATAGACGAGAACCTCGGCGGAATCATGAGTGGTCTGCGCGCCGATCTGCCGGACGCGACGGACAATGATTTCCGTTTCATAGCCCTGAATATTCTTGGTTTTGACGCTAAAACCATCGCGCGTGTCATGAATTACACCGTGCAGAGCGTGTACACGAAACGTGTGAGGCTAAGGGCGAAGATATCCTCATTGGCCTCTGAAAACAAGAATTTTTACCTTGACTTCATAGGATGACAAACATAAAAGATTGGCATTCAACAAATTCGCCGCTCATTAACAAGACTGTCGTTCTTAAAATCCTGAAATTCAGCAAATTGCCCTCCTTCGTTTAGACTCCGGATTCGCCATGAGCGCTATCACGCTGTATATCAACAAAATAAAGTAGCCAGTCGTTAATACTATTTTCCATTGAAGAAAGATTCTTTCTTGCGAACTTTGCGGAAACCAAAGTAATAAACCAATGATGAAAAAAGTTTTACTGGCGCTGACCGCGCTGACTCTCTTGAGTCAAGTTTACCTTCAAAGCAAGAGCAAATCTTATGAAGATCTGATTGTGCTGATAGTCCTCGAGAGCACAAAGCCTTCTTCCTCCACAAACCGGGCTCCGGCGTTATGCCCTGTGGATGGTTACTACCACAAATTGACAAGCATGGTCGAGCTGTCCTTCAAGCAAGATCTCGGAACCGTGTACGTCACGTTGGACAATCTGACAACGGGCGAAACTTATGACTATTCCGGCAGCAGTGCCGCCGGGACGATGATGATGCCGACCGTGTCGAACTCATGCTACACCATGAACATCACCACGGAAAGCGGCCGTGTCTTCAAATCATCGTTCGCCACATACGGCGTGGATGACGAAGACTAGGCAATTAAGCAGAACCATACTAACCATTTACATTTTATTCTCACCTTGCGAGGACGGTTTGACAGTTTGCCGTCCTCATCGTTTTTATGTTGTGGTCTCTGCCGACTCTGCTAACAATCAGTAACAATCAGTAATCGTTAAAAAATTTGCAGTCTGAAAGGTTTTGCGTAAATTTACGAGATTTGTTTTTAGCAGGTTTCAGAACGACTATGGGAGGCGGGAAAAAAGTGATCATATTCGCCGGCTTGGGAGGGCTGGCTATTGGTGTTTGTGCCATGTTGGTTCTTGGCGGTGCGATGACCCGCACTTCAACCAACGAGTATTGCATGAGCTGTCACTACCACGAGCAAGCGGATGCTGATTGGAAGAAATCCGAGCATCACAACAGCGAGAGTGGAGTGGTGACCGACTGTGCCGCCTGCCATCTTCCGCCAAAGGAAAACGGGTATCTCCGTTACTACATGGTCAAGGCCAGAATGGGAGCCAAGGATCTGTGGGCCAAGATGACCAAAAACAAGGACGAAATCAACTGGGACTCGAAAAGAACACTTGAGCACGGGACGAAAATCGTCTATAACGAGTCCTGCGAGAAATGCCACGTTAATCTTTATCCGACCGGAATCTCTGACGATGGCATCACCGCCCATCTCTACTACGATGAGAACGCCAAGAAACTGGATCTCCAGTGCATCAGCTGCCATCTGAACACTGGTCATGACATGCCTGGCTACGAGCACAAGAGGCTGGAGGGCAAGGTGATGGACACTGGAAGCGGTGAGAAATATGACAGTGCCGCAGTGGTGACTTCTTTCGCAAACTTCACGGAGACAGTTCCTGGCACGACCGCTGCAATCAGTATGATTGCCGTTCCGGGAGGTGAGTTTACGATCGGCAGTCCAGAAGGCGAGCCGTTCCGCTCGGCGGATGAGGGACCTCAGAAAAAGGTTCGGATTTCTCCGTTCTTCATGGGCGAGGTCGAGGTGACATGGCATCAATTCTGGGCTTTCTACAACGAGACGATGTCAGAAGGCAGAACCCCGCCGGAGAAAATCTACGCCAACAACAACCGTCCGGATGTCGATGCCGTCAGCGGTCCGACCCCACCGTTCGGATTCCCGGACCAGGGCTGGGGAATGGGCGAGAGGCCAGCCATCACAATGACGCACTATGCGGCGGAGACCTTCTGCCAGTGGCTTTCCCTGAAAACGGGGCGCAACTACCGTCTTCCGACCGAGGCGGAGTGGGAATATGCCGCCCGTGGCGGCACCCAGACTCCGTACTTTTTCGAGGGCAGTCCTAAGAAATATTCAAAGGAAACTTTCTGGAACAAGCTTTTCGGGGCGGACACCACCTCGATCGCAAGCTATGTGGTATATTCAGAGGACAGTTTCGGCAAGACTCAGGAACCTTCCGAGGTGAAGGCAAATCCGTTCGGGCTTAAGAATATGCTCGGCAATGTGATGGAATATTGCTCCGACCGGTATGCCGCAGACGCATATTCAAAGATTGCCGACGGTGCTTTGGATCCGAAGGGGCCGCAGAGCGGCGATGAGTTCGTGGTGCGCGGTGGGGCATATTCAGATGATGCTTCGTTGGTCCGCTGCGCCGCGAGGGCTCACACCAAGAATGATGATTGGCTCCGCACCGACCCTCAGAATCCTAAGAGCATCTGGTGGTATTCCGACATAAAGGGAATCGGCTTCAGGGTCGTGTGTGACGTTCCCGAAGGGATATTATAATAATCGGTAAAGATTCTCAAGCTATCATTTAAGGATTACAAGTTTAATAACATAAAGACTATTAATAAAATGAGCAACAAAATGGACAGAAGATCCTTTCTTGGCAAAAGCGCCAAGATCGGTGTCGGTTTGGTAGGCGGCAGTGTCCTGCTGTCAGCTTGCGCAAGTGGTGACAAATCCGGCAAGATGACTCCCCTCAAGCAGCCGGGTGAGTACTATGTTCCTGAACTTCCGGACAAAGCTATTGACGGAAAGGAACTTAAAGTTGGAGTGATCGGATGCGGCGGACGTGGAAGCGGTGCCGTTGAGAATTTGCTTGACGCTGCGGATGGAATCAAGGTAACAGCGCTAGGCGATGTGTTCGCCGACCGTCTGAATAGCCTCCGAGAGAAACTTCAAACCAAAAGGAGTATTGAAGTTCCTGAGGATCATTGCTTCACGGGCTTCGATGCCTACAAGCAGGTCATTGACTCAGGAGTTGACATGGTAATTGTGGCCACCCCTCCGGTTTTCCGTCCGGCTCACTTCCAGTACGCCACAGAAAAAGGTGTCCATTCGTTCCTTGAGAAGCCTATCGCTGTCGATGCGAAGGGTTATCGCCAGATAATGGCGACCGCTAAGCAGGCTGAAGCCAAGGGGCTTAGCGTTGTGACCGGAACCCAGCGCCACCATCAGAGGCCTTATGTCGAGTCGTTCAAGAAGATCCAGGAAGGCATGATCGGTGAGATTACCGGTGGCAACGTCTATTGGAACCAGGGCATGCTCTGGTACAAGGAGCGTCAGCAGGGCTGGAGCGACATGGAATGGATGATCCGCGACTGGGTAAACTGGAAATGGCTCTCCGGCGACCACATCGTCGAGCAGCACGTGCACAACATTGATGTGTTCAACTGGATGATCGGCAAACATCCTATTAAGGCGACAGGCTTCGGCAGCCGCCAGCGCCGCATCACCGGCGACCAGTACGACAACTTCAGCATTGACTTTGAATACGAGAACGGAGTCCATCTGCACAGCATGTCCCGCCAGATTGACGGCTGCTCCAACAATGTCAGTGAATATGTCCGCGGCACAAAGGGCTACTGGAGTTCTTCGGATTTCGCCATCCGTGACCTTCAAGGGAATATTCTTTGGCAATTTGACAAAGAGGCTGAGAAGGCTCAGTTCCAGCAGACCAACCCGTATGTGCTTGAGCACGTGGATTGGGTGGACCACATCCGCAAGGGTGAGGCTCACGTCGAGGCCGGCGAGTGCGGCATCTCCTCTCTCTGCGGTGTGATGGGTCGTGAAGCCGCCTACACCGGCAAGACCATCACCTGGGACGAGATCAGCGCCTCCGACCTGGATTACCTCCCAGAGAAGCTTGAGCTCGGCAAGATGGATATGAGCAAGTACACCGTCCCTGTTCCAGGAGCCGGTAAGTAACCGCCGCTGAACCTGATGTCACTGAGTTTGCCGAAGTGACTGGGAATTAAATATTAAGAGTATGGCCTGAAAGTTTAGGTCATACTCTTTTGGTATGTTGTGAATCTAGCATCTTGATGAGTCGTTTGCCAGGCCACAAATGTTATGGATTGTTTAATTGGTTTGCAAATAATCTGCTATTTTTATTTAATGAATTAAACAAAATCCATAATCGCGCAATATCGTATTCTAGGCTGATGGTTTTATGTAAAATAACGTATTTTGCCAGAAAAGAGCTAGATTCTTAAATATTAGTTGTATCTTCGTCATATTGGCGGAAACAATATATTTAGACAAGAATATGAACAGAAGAGATTTTCTTGCGACAGCGGCGGTGGGGTCGGCGGCATTGGCCGCGGCTTCGGTGCTGCCGGGATGCGTCGCGGCGACGGACGATAAGAAAAAGGCCGCGAATGACCTTGAACTGAAGATTTCGTTTCAGGAAAAGACGGCTCCGGGAGAGAGTCTGGCTGAGAAGTTGGACTTCATGGAGAACCTTGGGGTTGTCGGTTTCGAGCCGGGAGGACGTGGACTGGCCTCACGTGTGAAGGAGATCCAGGATGCATTGAATGGCAGAAACATCAAGGTGTCAGCTATCTGCGCCGGTTTCGACGGCTTTATCCTCACCGAGGACCCGGCGGTCAAGGAATTGTTTGACAAGACGATGCGTGAGATCGTAGCGGCGGCCGGAGAACTTGGATCGACCGGCGTCATCATGGTTCCGGCCTTCAATCACCAGAATCCGTGCAAGCCTCACACGATGGACACCCGCAACTACCTTTGCGAGCAACTCCACGACCTCGGAGAGTTCGCCCTTGAGCACGGCACGACCGTGATCCTTGAACCACTGAACAGGAACGAGGCGTTCTACATGCGTCTTGTCGCGGATGCCGCCGCAATAGCCCGTGACTCGGACAGCAAGGGAGTCAAGGCCATGGGAGATTTCTGGCACATGTCCGAGGAGACATCCGACTACGGTGCCTTGATGTCGGCCGGCAAGGAGTACCTCCAGCATGTTCATATCGCCAGCCGTGGCCGCCGCATCATGCCGGGTGAGGACGGGGAGAAGGACAACTACGTTGACGGATTCAGAGCCCTCAAGGAGATCGGCTACGACAAGTATGTCAGCTTCGAGTGCGGCACAAAGGGCGACCGCGCCACGACCGTCACCGCTGCCGTTGATCTTCTGCGCAAGCAGTGGGCCCAGGCGTGATGTCAGCATTCGGCCATTCGTTCGGGCTTGTCGCAGCCCTGCTCTATGTCTGCCTTCTGGTTGGCATCTATGCTTTGCGTGACCGCTGGCAGCTGCACAGACTCTTGTCTGGACGAAAGGCTTGCATAATCTCGATTACAATTGTACTGTTCCTGCTTCTCATCTTCGGACTTACACCGCAGGATGGGAGCAGGGACAGCATTTCAGGCGTTCTCGGTTTCAGGGACATGAGCCTGTCCCCGATCTTCATCCTTGCGTTGCTCCTTTTGGCCACGACCGTCACGCTGAACACGATCGAGGATATTCATAGATTCACAAGGCATCGTCTTGGGGTGACCTGCGCCCATCTAGGGCTGTCGGTGATTCTGGTAGCCGGACTTTTCGGCACCGGCGACACCGTTCAAGCAAGGATGATCGCGATGCCGAACGAGCCCGACCGTCAGGCGTGGAACGAATCCACCGATGAATATATCAAACTCCCTTTTGAATTGACGCTCAAGGATTTCTCTGTCCATAAATATTCTTCTGAAGTCACTCTGACCCTACCCGATGGTCGCTCCTCCGAAATCAAAATTGCGGTTAATCACCCTGCCAAGGTCGGTTCTTGGCGGATCTACCAGTCGGACTACCTCTCGGACACGGAGCGAGGTGAGTTCGCTAGCATATTCAAATGCGTCTATTCGCCGATGTCGGAGGTCCTCCGCATAGCACTATGGCTGCTGCTTGTCTCCGCCGCGGCTATGGTGTTCTTCTCCGGCTTCAAACCTCGCTTCGGGAAGGAGAGTTCTTCTGAAAAGAAATCGTTGGGACAGAGTGATTTGAGTGCTCGGGATTGTTCCATTGGAAAGTCCAAAGAGAAGGAGGGACGGTTATGAGTTGGGACTCATTCATTTGGTTCGCGTTGGCGGCTTCGGCGTTCTGGATTTCCGGCGCTGTGGTTTCCTTGAAGGCCAAAAGGGCAGTCGTACCGCTGCTGCTGACAGGGATAGGCGTCAAGATATTCATTACTTTCATCTTTGGGGTCTGGATCACGCTCGGCCGTCCGCCGCTCCGCACGATGGGTGAGACCCGCCTCTGGTTCAGCCTTTTCCTTTCGCTGATCGGCAGTGTGGTCTATCTTCGCTGGCGCTACCGTTGGGTGCTTCCGTTCTCGTGCCTGATGTCGGTTGTCTTCGTGTGCATCAACATCTTTAAGCCCGAGATTCACTCTGAGGAACTTATGCCCGCCCTCCGTAGCCCGTGGTTCGTCCCGCACGTCATTGTCTACATGTTCGCCTACGCCGTGATGGGCATCGCCACCATCCTTGCTGTCCGCATTCTTTTGCTTACTCGGAAAACGGTCACTTCGACAAGCTCAGTGACCGACCTCCGCATCTGCGACACCCTGGTCCGCATAGGCTGGGGCTTCCTAACAATGGGCATAGTCATGGGCGCCCTCTGGGCCAAGCAAGCCTGGGGCGATTACTGGACCTGGGATCCCAAGGAAACCTGGGCCGCCGCCACCTGGCTCAGTTATCTGCTGTACCTTCATCTGCGTCAAGGGCAAGGCTCTGCTTTGGCTCCGGTCACTTCGACAAGCTCAGAGACCGGCTCTTCCCGCAAATCCCTTCGCCGCGCTCTTTTACTCCTGATTTTCTCCTTCCTCCTCCTCCAGATGTGCTGGTGGGGCGTCAACTACCTCCCCTCTGCCCAAGGCTTCAGTCTGCACACCTATTAATTTCCTTTATATTCAATCATTCTTGGGGAGAATTTGCTAACTTTGCAGATTGCAGGTCCGCATGGAAGACGCAGACCTCGAAGGAAGTATATTCAAAATACATCAAATATGTACAGAACACACACGTGCGGGGAACTCCGCATTGAGAATGTCGGGCAGAAGGTGACTCTCGCCGGTTGGGTGCAGAGGTCAAGGAAGCTCGGCGGGATGACATTCATTGACTTGCGTGACCGCTACGGCATCACCCAGCTCGTCGTTGAGGCTGATGCAGACACCGCCCTGGTCGAGACCGCCACATCTTTGGGGCGTGAATATGTCATCCAGGCCATCGGAGAGGTTGTCGAGCGTCAGAGCAAGAACCCGAAAATGGAGACAGGAGACATAGAGATCAGGCTTGAGACCATCAATGTGCTCAACAAGTCCGTGACCCCTCCGTTTACCATTGAGGACGAAAGTGACGGGGGCGAGAATCTCCGCGCGAAATTCCGTTATCTGGACCTGAGAAGAAATCCGCTTCAGAAAGCGTTGGCTCTCAGGCACAAGCTTGCGCATGAGGTCCGCAACTATCTCGATGCCCACGGGTTTATGGAGATAGAGACTCCGTATCTCATCAAATCCACTCCTGAAGGGGCTCGTGATTTCGTCGTTCCTTCCAGAATGAACCCTGGTCAGTTCTATGCCCTCCCCCAGTCCCCTCAGACCTTCAAGCAGCTGCTGATGGTGGCAGGCTACGACCGCTACTTCCAGATAGTGCGCTGCTTCCGCGACGAAGACCTGCGCGCGGACCGTCAGCCGGAATTCACCCAGATTGACTGCGAGATGTCCTTCGTCGAGCAGGAAGATGTCTTGAATATGTTCGAGGGCATGATGAGGGCGATGTTCAAGAACGTCCTCGGAGTTGACATCCCGAACCCGATGCCTCGGATGAGTTGGTACGACGCGATGGACAAGTATGGCTCAGACAAGCCTGATGTCCGTTTCGGCATGACCATCCACGAAATCACCGACAAGGTGAAAGGCAAAGGCTTCGCCGTCCTTGAAGACGCCGCCTACGTCGGAGGCATCGCGGTACCGGGGGGCGCAGAATATACCCGCAAACAAATCGACGAGATCACAGAGTGGGTCAAGAGGCCTCAGGTCGGAGCCAAGGGGCTGATCTACATCAAGCTCAACGCCGACGGCTCCGTCAAATCCTCGATTGACAAGTTCTACACTCCTGAGGAACTGAAGGTCATAGCAGAGGCCGTTGAGGCAAAAACCGGAGACATCGTGTTCGTGATGTCCGGAGACAACAAGCGTAAGGTTCAGACAATGCTTGGCGTTCTGCGAATCGAGATGGGAAACAGACTCGGCCTTCGCGACTCTAAGGTCTTCGCACCGCTTTGGATCGTGGACTTCCCTCTCCTTGAATGGAGCGAGGAGGATGGCCGTTTCTATGCGATGCACCATCCGTTCACAGCGCCTAAGCCGGAACACATGGACCTGTTCTACAGCAACAAGAAAGAGGATCTCGAAAGGGTTTGCGCCAACGCCTACGACTTCGTTCTGAACGGCACCGAGCTTGGTGGCGGATCCATCCGAATCCACGACGCCGAGGTTCAGAAAAGGATGTTCGAGGTGCTTGGCATCGGCCCGGAGGAGGCCGAGTACAAATTCGGCTTCATCATCCATGCCTTCCAGTACGGCGCTCCGCCTCACGGAGGTCTGGCATTCGGCTTCGACCGTGTCTGCACCCTGTTTGCCGGCAAGGAGTCCATCCGTGACTTCATCGCTTTCCCTAAGAACAATCAGGGTCGCGATGTGATGATAGACTCTCCGTCACAGATCGACCAGTCTCAGCTGGACGAGCTCAATCTGGACATCCGCCCGCTTCCGGAAAAGTAATCCATACCGGTCGGAAACAGTCTCTTATTTTAAGGGCTTATGCACTGCTATAGCGTGCAAGTCCAGGCTAGGCAAGACAGAAAGGTGTCGGCTATCAGGCGCAAACCTGAAACGCACGGCACCTTTTCGTTATGCCTTGGCGTTCTTGTGCCCGAACCATTCAAGGGCGACGACAAGGATGGCGCCGACAGCCATCCAGACAATCGCGGAGACAATCTGTGGATTGATGACGGCGGAAAGATTCAGTCCGGTGTCAACAAGAGCCTGGACTCCGGCCTGAGCCTGATCGGCAGTCTGTCCCTCGCGCATGAGCTGTGCCGTCATCACGCTGACCTTGTCGCTCCAAGGCCAGACTTTGACCAATGATCCAAGTGTGAATCCGATCAGAGTGATCAGCGTCGGCCTTTCGTAATTCGCTATCAGCCAGTGCAGGAACTTTGAGAAGGCCGCGATTCCCAGAACACAACCGATTCCGAACATGATGAGTACCGGCCAGTTAAGTTCGCTGATCGCGGACATGATATATTCATACTTACCAAGAAGCACCAGAATGAAACTGCCTGAGATGCCGGGGAGAATCATCGTGCAGATGGCGATCGCGCCGCAGACCAAAATGAACCAAGAGGCATCTGTTGTCTGGGTTGGGGAAAGCATGCATATCACCGCCCCGAGAAAGATTCCGAACAGCAGCCAGACTCCGTCCGTGATTTTCCATTTCTTGATGTCAAAAAGCATGTAGATGCCTGAGACCACTATCAGCCCGAAGAAGAACGCCCAGGTCTGAACAGGATGATACGCAAGCACGTATTCCATCAATTTGGCAAGAGAGAAGATGCTCACGACCACACCGATCCCAAGCCAAAGCAGGAATGTTCCATGAATATATTCCCAGAACTCCTTGAACTTTCCTTTCAGCAGCAGTTTCCAGGACGCGATGGAAAGGATGGCGTTCAGAGCTTCTATGAGTTCATTGAATATTCCCGTGAGAAGTGCGATGGTGCCTCCGGACACTCCGGGGATGACATTGGCCGCACCCATCGCGAATCCTTTCAGGGCGACAGCAGCGTTTTTGATGATATTTGACATATTAAACTATTGAATCTTCGTGAGATAGCCTTTGATGGCCGTGAAACTGTCCAGTTGGCTGACCTCCTTGCCGTCCGGGTCGCTGATGACAAGGTCGAACAGGCTGCCGTCCATCTGGCGGCGTCCGATCTTGAAACGGGCATTGGAGGTGCGGGCCATATATTCTATGGCGAAATCAGGATTCTTGACCAGCGAGATGAAAAGGTCAGGAGCCTGCTCCTCAAGCACGTTCATCTTATAGCGGGAAGGTCTTCCTATCCAGTCGAGATCTTTTTTTGTTATGGTGGTCTGAATGCTGGTGATAAGGCGGTCCTCACTGCCGATCTTCCTGAAATCCTGAAAGAACACGCATCCTTTTATGTTATGGGATCTGAAGAAATTCATTATCGCTGTCTTGCAGGCATCGAACGAAGACTCCTCCACGTCGATTATCGCAACGTAGGAACGTATTTTCCCTAACGGCAGGATTTCGGTCGGGACAATGCTGGAATGCTTCCGAAGGCTTCTCTTCCTGAAAAAGTTCTTTATAAAATCAAACATAATCTACTGGTTTACAGAGGCTATCAGCTCTCGAATCTCACGCTTCGCGTCCTTCCATCTCGGGACATCGATCTTGGTGCCGATAACCTCGACGACCTTCGCAGCAATTATCGAGCCTACCTCGCCGCAGACTTTCAGAGGCATTCCGAGAGAATGGGCGTACAGGAATCCGGCGGCATAGGTGTCGCCCGCTCCGGTGGCGTCGATCGTAGCCGCCGGCCAGGCCTCTATGTAGTGATATTCATCGCCTTGCTTGACCATCGAGCCGTCCTTGCCAACCTTCACGACGGCGATCTCGCATTGGCTGGCAAGTGTGTCAAGCGCCTCGCGCGGCTCCTGCTTGGTGAACGCCCTCGCCTCTGTCTCGTTGGCGAATACTATGTCCACATAGCGATCCACCAGATTGTGGAAGAATGCCTCATTGGATTCGACCACATTGTATGACGCCATATCTATGGAAATCTTGCATCCAGCCTCCTTGGCCATCTGCACCGCCTTGCGGATAAGATCTTGATTCTGCACGAGATAACCCTCGATATGAAAATAGTCGTAGCCTTGGAAATATTCAGGCTTCAGATCCTCGGGGACCATTTCGAGCGCGGCTCCCATATAGTCAGCGAAAGTACGCTCCGAGTTAGCTCCCGTGATGAAGCACATTGCGCGGCCTGAGCCTTTCGTGCCGGTAAGAAGGGTGGTCTTCACTCCGTATTGCTCAAGCGTGCTCTTGTACAGATGCCCAAGTTCGTCGTTGCCTATCTTTCCGATGAAGCCGGAAGGCAT
>DCMG01000121.1:18707-24724 GCA_002321335.1 Bacteroidales bacterium UBA1628
GTGATCGTGTTGGCCGCCGATCCGCCAGGGACATACTTCACGCCGAACTCCTTCAGCTTTGACCAGATGCGGTCACCGGTCTCAAGATCCACGTGCTGCATGCTTCCGGGCGGGAGGTGATACTCACGGAGCATTGCCTCGTCAGGGAACACGGCCAGAATGTCCGTGAGCGCGTTGCCTATTCCTAAAATTGATTTCATATCTTTATATTTTGATAATCATAGAGTGCCAAATCACAAAGTTAAGGAATATTTGATTAAATTTGTAAGCTATGAACAAGAAGGCCGGGAATATTCTTAAATATGGTGTCTCCATCGCGCTTGCGGCGGTGCTTCTGTATTTCTCTTTCCGTGGGGTGAGCTGGGGCGATTTTCTGGAGGGACTGAGGGCCTGCCGCTGGCAATTCGTCATCCTTTCCATGCTTTTTGGCGTGCTGGCCTTTTACTTGAGAGCTCTCCGCTGGCGGGAACTCCTTCTGCCGATAGACCGGACAACATCCCGTCTCACATGTTTCAACGCCATAAACATCAGCTATCTGGTGAATCTTGCCCTGCCACGGGTGGGAGAGTTTGTGCGTTGCGGCTACATCACGGCTCATTCTCAAAAAGACAAGGAAGACCGTCATCTGGCTTCTTACGACAAGGTTCTCGGAACCGCAGCATTGGAGCGTTCTGTGGATATGCTTGCGATGGTCGCCGTGCTTGCCGTTTTCCTGCTTTTCACATGGAAACGCTTTGGCGGGTTCTTCTCTGAGAAGATCTTCGGAGCGGCTTCCGGGAGCCTAAACGGCGGCAAGATCATGGTACTTGTCACCGGAGTTCTCGCAGCGGTAGCTGCCATCTCGTGCGCAATCCTTTTCGCAGACAGATGGAAGCCTCTTGCCAAGGTCCGTGATTTCTGCAAAGGCATTTGGGCCGGCTTCCTCAGCTGCCTCAAGATGAAAGGGGCCTGGAAGTTCCTCCTCTTGACGTTGGGAATATGGGGCTGTTACTGGATGATGAGCGCAACTATTCTCTGGTCTCTTCAAGGAATATCCCCGGACTCCGTCAGCCCGGAACTTGCTTCGGCCGTCGGAACTTTGCGGACCTTGAATATGACCGACGCTATGTTCCTGATGATCGCCGGGAGCCTGTCTTCGGTCGTTCCGGTACCAGGAGGATTCGGAGCCTTCCATTTCATAGTCTCCTCCGCCATCTCCTACGTCTACGGCATTCCGGTGCAGTTCGGGATGATCTTCGCGACCCTCTCGCACGAGTCCCAGGCCGTGAACCAGATCCTGTGGGGCGGCATTTCCTTGGCAAGTGAATCTTTACGAACAACAAATAATTAATAACTAAAGTATTATGAAGATTAAAAATTTATTCCTGATCGCCGCTGGCGTCCTGATGCTGACGACCACGTTCGACGCGGCCGCAAAGAAACTCCCGAAGGAGGTCAAGATGACCAAGGAGGTTCTCATGGACAAGATCAAGGGCGGCTGGGCCGGAAAGGTCATCGGCTGCTCCTACGGCGGACCGACCGAGTTCAAGTACGCCGGGTTCATCAACGACGAGATCGAGATTCCGTGGCACGACCACATGATCAAATGGTGGTTCGACAAGTTCCCTGGACTGTACGACGATGTCTATATGGATCTCACTTTCGTGGAGATCTTCCAGAAGGAGGGACTTGACGCTCCGATCGAGTCGTTCGCCAATGCCTTCGCCCACGCTCCGTACCCTCTCTGGCACGCCAACCAGCTCGGACGCTACAACATCCTCAACGGCGTGATGCCTCCTGAGTCCGGCCATTGGCACAACAACCCTCACGCTGACGACATCGACTTCCAGATCGAGGCCGACTACGCCGGCCTGATGGCTCCGGGAATGATCAACACATCGTCTTTCTACTGTGACGAGATCGGACATATGATGAACTACGGTGACGGTTGGTACGGTGGCGTGTATGTCGCCGCGATGCTTTCTCTCGCGTTCGTCAGCGATGACATGAACTTCGTTGTAAATGAGGCTCTCAAGGCCATCCCGGCGCAGAGCAACTACTACAAGGCGATGGCTGATGTCATCAAATGGCACAAACAGTACCCTAAGGACTGGCACATCACATGGGCTCTGTTCAACAAGCACTACGGCTACGACATCGGCTGCCCTGACGGAGTCGACAACCAGTTCAACATCGACGCTGTCATCAACAGCGGCTACATCCTCATCGGTCTTCTCTACGGAGACAAGAACTTCTACCGCACGATCGACATCTCGACCCGCTGCGGCCAGGACTCTGACTGCAACCCTTCGTCTGCAGCCGGAATCCTCGGAGTCATGATGGGCTACAAGAATATTCCTGAATATTGGAGAAAGCCTTGCGAGGAGGTTGAGGACACTCCTTTCGTCTACACCGACATCTCCCTCAACAAGGCCACTGAATATTCCTTCAGCCAGGCTCTTCAGGTGATCGAGCGCAACGGTGGTTCCATCGACGGCGACAACATCACAATCAAGGTTCAGAAGCCAGAGGCCGTGCGCTACGAGAAGGCTTTCGAGGGCCACTATCCTCAAGGTAAGGTCAATGTCAAGAAGACCATCACGAATGTCGGCCAGATCAAGTTCAAGGGCAACGGAATCGTTGTCAAGAGTCACTATTACAAAGGAGCCGGCTACAACGACAACACCGGTTACGTAGGAGAGGTCGAGATCTACCTTGACGGCAAACTCTCCGCTGTGGCCAGGAACCCTATCAAGGGCAACGGAGCCGCTCCGGACCTCTACTGGAAGTACGATCTTCCTGAGGGTGAGCATACTTTGACATTCAAGTTCCTCAACAAGCAGGACAACATGAACATCGTCATCGACAACTATCTGGTATATTCCAGCAAGCCGAAGGTCGTGAACCACGTTGACGAGTAACATGAAGATGTTCAGATTTTTGGCGGCTGCCGCAGTCGCTTTGGTCTCCTTGGTTGCCGTCCCGTCCGAGTCATCGGCCAGGACGACATCCAAGGATCTATACAAGCAGTTCCAGAACCCTGACAACCGCTACCGTCCGTTCGTGCGCTGGTGGTGGAACGGCGACCGTGTCGAGGCCGAGGAACTTGTGCGTGAATTGCATATCCTCAAGGACGCTGGCATCGGAGGAGTCGAGATCAATCCGATATCCTTCCCGTACGGTGCTGATGCAATGGGCACTAAGCCTCTCAGGTGGCTGAGCGACGAGTGGATAGACATGCTCAAGGTCGTTTTCGATGAAGCTGAGCGCATCGGGATGACCTGCGACCTGATCATTGGATCCGGTTGGCCTTTCGGTGCGGAGACCCTTCCGCATGACGAGAGGGCTTCAGTCATGTTGACATATGCCCAGAAAGTGACGGGAGGAGAGAGGTTTGAGATGTCCAAGTTCAACATATTCAAGAACATCGATCCGGGAGTGACTAGAGTGAATCCTAGCCGTACTCCTGAATTGGTATCAGTCTATCTCGCTCCGGATCCTATCAACGACCTCAGTGAGGCGATCGATCTGTCGAGCAACATCGAAGGCGATGTGATCACTGTGGATGTCCCGAAAGGGAACTGGCAGTTCTACGCTATGGTGAAGTACGATTCGTTCGCATGCGTGATCAACGGTGCCCCCGGTGCCGCCGGCTCGATCCTGAACCACATGGACGCAAAGGCCGTCCGCAAGTACCTTGACCACATGACCGACACGATCGAGGCTCGTATCGGACCTCTTTCAAAGCATCTGAGGGCTTTCTTTGTGGACAGTATGGAACTTGAGGGCTGCAACTGGACAACCGATTTTCCTGAGGAGTTCAAAACCCGCAGGGGCTACGATCTGATGCCTTGGCTTCCGTTCACGATGTTCAAGGTTGGAAGGCTCGGCAACGTGGAGAGTTTCGACTATGGATCTAAGAAAGGCGAGAAGTTTCAGGATCAGGTAAACCGTGTGCGCTTCGATTTCGAACTCACGAAGGCTGAACTTCTCAACGAGCGGTATATGAACACATTCCTCGGATGGTGTAAGGAGAAGGGTGTCAAATCCCGCTCCCAGGCCTATGGCAACGGATTCTTCATCGAGGAGTCCTCGCTTGGTCAGGACATTCCCGAAGGCGAGTCTTGGACGACCAACTGGCTCAAGCACAGAATCGGAGAGGAGATGGGTGACGAGGACTACCGCCGCGGGCGCGCCTACACGATGATCAATAAATATGTCTCATCGGCCGCTCACCTGACAGGCAAGCGCATTGTCAGCGCCGAGGAGATGACCAACACCTACAAGGTGTTCACGACAAACCTTGAGTTCCTGAAGGTCGGCTCGGACATGAGCGCGATCTCCGGCACGACCCATTCGGTGTGGCACGGTTTCAACTACTCGCCTCTGAAGGCCGAGTTCCCTGGCTGGGTACAGTACGGTACATTCCACAACGAGAGGAACACCTGGTGGCCTTACGTGAACAAGTTGAATGACTACCGCGCGAGGATCGCCAGCCAGCTCCAGAACGCTGACATGTACACCGACATCGCCATCCTCCCTGCCAACTACGACATGTGGAGCACGATGGGCGTGCAGACCGAGCCGTTCCCTGTGGCCTTGAATATTCCTTACACCTCCCTGGTTTGGGAGGCCATCCACAAGAACGGAGGCGGAGCTGACTACGTCAGTGAGATCATCCTCAATGGCGCGACTGTCCGTGACGGCAAACTTTGCTACGGGCCTAAGGAATATGGTACACTGTTCATTGTTGAGGTGACCAGCACGACACCTGAGACTCTCGCCAAACTGGAGGAGTTCGTCAAGGGTGGCGGAAGGGTGTTCTGCATTGGGAAATATCCAGAGAAGTCTCTTGGCCTCAAGGATTTCGAGGCTCGTGACAAGCAGATCACCGAGGCTGTTTCACGTCTGAAGGAGTACAAGGACAATTTCATACTTCTTGAGAAACCAGCCGATGGAAAGTACCTTGAATGGTACACAGGGGTGATGGAGAAGTACAGCCTTCCTCACACTCTGACGATCAGCAATCCGGACAGATTTCTGCTTCAGAACCAGTATGTCACCGATGACGGAAGCGATATGTTCCTTTTCATGAACGCTCATATGAGCGAGGCCAGGGAGACGGACATAATATTCCCGAAATCCGTGACCGCAAGGAAGCATGCATGGCTTTATGATCCAGCGACCGGCAAGAGGTACGCCCTTCCGGTTGGTAAGGACGGTAAGATGCACTTCCGCTTCGGTCCATCGGAGACTTATCTCTTCGTGTTCAACAAGATGGGCGGCAGTGCTCCTATGTGGAAGGCTCTTCCGCTTGAGGGTTATGACGAGATTCAGGTGGCAGGCTCTTGGGATCTTAAGATGCACCACACATGGCCGGATTCAACGTGGACAACCAAGCTAGATGAACTTCATGATTTCAAGGACATGACCGACACTACTTTCAAGAACTTCATGGGTGAGGTCACCTACACCAAGACGGTGTCATTGTCCGGAAAACTCCCTAAGTACTTGAACCTTGGCAAGGTGGCTGACATCTGCGAGGTATGGATCAACGGCAAGCCTGCCGGTGTGAAGTGGTTCGGTGAGCGTGTGTATGACGTGACCGGTCTGCTTCGCCAGGGCGAGAACACCATTGAGGTGAAAGTCACTACCCGTATGGGTAATTATATTCAGACCCTCAAGGACAACAAGGTGGCGCAGCGTTTTATTATGAGACACAAGCAGCCTTACGTCAGCGCGGGACTGATCGGACCAGTGAAATTATATTAATAAAACATTACTGATGAGAAATTTACTTAGAACAGCGGCTGTGGCTTTGCTTTTCGCTGGGTCAGCCTTGACCCTTGGAGCCACTGATTTCTTCGCCCGTGATTTCGGCGCGAAACCGGACGGAGTGACTCTGAACACAGCCAGCATCCAGGCTGCGATTGATTTCGCTTCCTCACGTGGAGGCGGACGTGTCGTGCTGGACAAGGGAGACTATGTCAGCGGCTCCATCTATCTGAAGAACAATGTGACCCTCCACATCGAGAAGG
>DCMG01000121.1:24899-25278 GCA_002321335.1 Bacteroidales bacterium UBA1628
CGTTTCGTGGACTTCGTTCATATGGGGCTGATTGTGGATCCTCTCGGGCTTGATCGTATCAATGAGACAATCCGCCCGGAGAACCTGCATTTCTATAAAAGCACCAACATTGTCATCAAGGACATCACGCTTAAGGATCCTGCAAGTTGGAACCAGCAGTACGACAAGTGCCGTAATCTTCTGATCGAGGGCATCACCGTGGACGCGAAGTGCTACTGGAACAACGACGGTCTGGACGTGGTGGATTGCAGCGATGTCATCGTGCGCGACTGCTACATCGACTCGTCCGATGACGCATATTGCTTCAAGAGTCACAGCAACGACGGAGTGAGCGAGAATATCCTTGTGGAGAACTGTGTGGGACGAAGCAGCGCCAACG
>DCMG01000121.1:25360-26129 GCA_002321335.1 Bacteroidales bacterium UBA1628
GGCAAGTTCAAGCACTTCAGGTTCAAGAATATGACCATATTCGACACCTACCGCAGCGCGATCACCATCGCCACCGTGGACGGCGCCCAGATCGAGGATGTGGAGATCGACAGCCTCAAGAGCCTGAACACCGGCAACCCGATCTTCCTTCGCACCGGCACCCGTCACGTCAACGATGGCCAGCAGGCATACCTCAAGGACATAGTGATCAAGAATATGTACGCAGAGGTTCCGTTCGACAAACCTGACGCTGGCTACAGCTACGAGGGTCCGGTCGAGGATCTTCCGCGCAATGTCTGCCCAAGCATCATCGCTGGTCTTCCAGGACTTCGCATCGAGAACGTCCGCATGGAGAACATCGAGATCGTTTATCCGGGACATGCTGATCCTGAATATGCCTACGCTGGAACCTCCAAGGAGGAACTTGACGCCATCGAGGAGCAGGAGACCCGTTACCCTGAGTTCTCCAACTGGAAGGAACTTCCGGCTTGGGGCTTCTACATCCGCCACGCTGACGGCATCGTCTTCGACAACGTGAAACTCACCGTCGCCGGTGAGGACTACCGTCCGGCCATCGTGACCGACGATGTCATCGGTCTCAGGATGAAGAACCTACAGATCAATCAGGAGACCGCGCCTAAGGGCAAGAAGCAGATCATCACAAAGGACACCAAGAACATCAAGAAGAAATGAAAAGAATATTGTTATTAGCGGCTCTGCTGCTGTTTTCTGTTGTGGGTTTCTCCCAGAATGTCTACAAGGCGTCCAG
>DCMG01000034.1 GCA_002321335.1 Bacteroidales bacterium UBA1628
GATCCACGGCATTCAGACTTTCCCTACAAAGATGGTTATAATCTTTGAATATTGCAATATTCTTTAGTTCTTCTATCGGGTATGATTTTGAAATTACATCAATGTCAGCGATATAAGGGGCAATGACGGCTATTGGTTACCCTCCAGATAGTCGGTATAAAGGATTCCGTCGAGGTGGTCGCATTCGTGCTGGAAGATCACGGCAGTGTAGCCTTTGATGGTTTCTGTCGTGTCCCGCAAAGTCCTAACTGAAGTGTATGTTATGCCAATGTCACGGTAGCGGGAGACCTCACCGCGTTTTCCCGGAATGCTGAGACATCCTTCGGGACCGAGTTCTTTCTCACCCCTTCGGTCTGTGATCCGGATGTTCGGATAGACCTCGAACGGCTCTCCGTCTTTGTCGAATCTCTGCACGGCCACAACGCGGCGGGATATTCCCACCTGTGGACCTGCGATGCCAACTCCATCTTCCTCCGGAGAGGTGACGGTAGCCACCATCTTGTCCGCCAGCATCTTATATTCATTGCTGCTGAGTTCCTCCGCGCTGATTTCAGAGCATTTCGCCCGCAGCACCAATGAGTCCGCCTTGTCGTAAACCGTCAGCACACGCATCGTCTCTCCCTCTCCGCAGATAAGATCCTTTTCCGCTTTTGACCAGCTTCCGACATTCTGGCACGCCATCGCCGTCACCATCAAGGCAGCGGCAAGAATATTCCGTTGTGTATTCATATTCATCATTTGTTTTACACTTTATTACTTGTTTTTGCCTCGCACCTTTTTGGCGTAGGTATTCGTCATGATGACGATTACGACAGTGATTGCTATCAAAAGCACCAACGAGATCCAGAACAAGACTGGAAATGCTTCCGCTGCCGGTATCAGCCCCGTAGGCAAACAAATGGCCAACTGCCCGTAGCCGGTGACTTTTCTAAGCCGCTTTATGTCATATTCGGACTTTTCTTCCTCGCTTGCAGTGTTGTAGCCAGAAATGAGACTGTCACCCTTGCCACAGAGGATAAGGATGGAGAATGTGAAGAGCACAAAAATTACAATTCCGACTATGATGTAGTTCGCCAAAAACATTATCGACTGACTTGTTTGATCTTGGCAAAGATAATCCTAACCGATCAGAATTCCAACCTGTTCTTTCCGATTTCTGCAAATCATATTGCCACAACTATTTCCTAATGCTCGCTTTCTGGCCGAGTGGCATCTGGCCTCCTATATTTATCTCGTTTTGTAAATATGGCGGCACATGTGTACCGCGCAGAATGTAGTGGGAGGCGGAGCGATATGCCGCCTATGCCATAGTCGACATATCCACAGGCTTCACGTCGCGCTCAGAGAGGTTTTGTGTGCCGCCATGTACAACAAAGTGTGGGTACCATCTCACGCAAAAATCCTCAGACTTGTTTCTGTTCGTCCGGAAAAACAAAGATGACAAGGAATCCAAGGAATTTTACTACCTTGGCAGGATAAGACACAACGCTGACGGGATCATTGAGGAATTTGTGATGCCGAACACAGACGCTACAGCCGTGGAGATCGAGTACAAGCTTGACATGCCGGTTGACAAGAACCTGTTCGACTACATCACGTCAGCAAATGTTTAACTTTTAATGATATATGGAATGAAGACGATTAATGTTGTCGCCGCGGTGATATTCAAAGACGGGAAGGTGTTCGCCACGCAGCGTGGGTACGGAGCATTCAAGGATGGCTGGGAATTTCCCGGAGGCAAGGTCGAGGCGGGGGAGAGTCCGGAAGAGGCACTCCGCAGGGAAATCCGCGAGGAGTTGGAAACCGAGATCCAAGTAGGCGAACTGATTGACACCATTGAATATGACTACCCAGACTTCCACCTTTCGATGAAGTGTTACGCCTGCGAGATCATCTCCGGCTATCTTCATCTTGTCGAGCACGAGGCTGCCCGCTGGCTCTCCGCTGATCAACTTGGTACCATTGAATGGCTTCCGGCCGACATCACCTTGATTCCGAAGATCGCATGTTTGCTGTAAATATTAATCAGAACCTTGATACTCACACTGTCTGATTATTGTCTCCGCATTTCTCTTTCTCGATTTCATTACGCAGATCCGCAAGAACCTTTCCATTGAAACTGAAATATTTCGGGCCTTGATAAGCACCTGAAGTGTTTTGCTTTTCAACAGGAAGGAACGTTCCCGTGAAGGCTGACAAACTATAAAGTCGGCCGTCATATTCAACCTTGTCGTCAGTCGCGACCTTTAAAGGAATATTCAATTCATCGAATATGACCGTGTCTCCTATGTTGATGCCAACCATATGAAATTTGAATGCAGGTCTTGCAGTCCGCTTCTTTTTCTCCGCCTCTTCGATTTTGATGGCATTGTCCTGTTCTTTGTTTTGTGAAATGACAGGCTTGCCATCAACATAGATCGCCAATTCCGCATCGTCCAGAAGATCGGCCATATCACGCATTATGTCAAGAGCCACCGTTGGTGCGATGTTGAAAAACTCCCTGTTCTGACGGATCCTCAAGTCTGTCAACCTATCTATCTGTTTGTGAATCTGCTTCTCAACCTTGCTGTACTTGCTTGTGTAAAGTGTGGCGTAAACTTCAAACGGCAGCGGAACTGCTGTGTTGTCAAGTTCTTTCGAGCGGACATCAACAGGACGCGAACTCTTTCCTATCTTGACCCAATCCTCACGAAATGATGGATTCGTCAATATGTAGACATAACCTTTTTCGGATTCCATAATACACACTTGGCATTTTAGTTTTGTTCGATTGCGAATTTATGATAATCTGACTAATATCCTATCAACGCATTAAATATGTACAAGCCGTCGCGGTTCATCGAGTGGTTTGCTTATGGTTAAGATACCATTGTCGGAAAGAGCATGGCGAAAGCATACACCTTGTACGAGAGTTCGTTGCATGACAGCATTGAAGTCGGAACTGTGAAAGTGCTTCTGAATAATTCGCTGACCGATAAGGTGACGACCATGAATGGCTTAAAGCAGCAGAATGTAGATCAGCACCGCCGGTGGTACAGGCCCTGAGATATTCATCAGCGGCTGCGAGTAATTTCCATCTCCTTTGCGAATATATTGGCCGTCAGAATTATACAAGGCCGCGGAATATCTGCTGTCGCCTTGGCGGATGTATTTCCCGTCCCAGTTGAAAAGTGCCTTTGAATATTTACTGCGTCCGCCACGCAGCTCCAACCCGTTCCAATTATAGAGAATCTCCCCGTAGCGGCTGTCTCCTCTGCGGATATATTCACCATCGAAATTAATCAGGACCGCTGAATATTTGCTGTCCCCTGCCCGCAGGCAACTTCCGTCCCAATTGTACAATGGCATCGAATAAACGTCTTTCCCACGCCTGACATAAGACTGCGCCTCCATCGCGGCACAAGCAAGAGCCATCATGAATATAATAGCGGCTATTCTTTTCATGTCCAATCGATTATCCTTTGTGTTTGATTATTGATTTCAGTAAAGTCAAAGCAAGCGATGTAACAGCATGCGCACATGTGCCTATTCCCGTATCCGGGAGTCGATGATTATCGTGACTGGCCCATCATTTATAAGAGAGACCTGCATGTCAGCACCAAAAACGCCCCTGCCGACAGGTCTGCCGATCGCATCAGAGACCTCCTCACAGTATTTTTCGTACAAAGGAATCGCCAGGTCGTGACCGGCGGCACGTATGTACGAAGGACGGTTTCCTTTCTTCGTGGAGGCCGTTAATGTGAATTGCGACACAACCAGAATCTCGCCTCCGATGTCTGTCACACTCCGGTTCATCACCCCGTTTTCGTCATTGAATATCCTCATGCCGACAGTCTTCCCCACAAGCCACCGCATGTCCTCTTCCGTGTCCCCGCTCTCAACTCCGACAAGCACCAGAAGTCCCTTGCCTATCTTTGACACGGTCTTGCCCGCAATCTCAACGCTTGCCTGCAGCACTCTTTGAATCATCAATCTCATTATATCACAACTATTTACTTTTTCATCTGTTTTGCTGGACGTTCGTCTTTTAATGACATATTCCTTCATAAAGTTACGAAAAACTCTTTGAAGAGAGCAAGCATATTCAATAATAAAGCTACATTTGCAATGAAATAATTTGTGCGATGGTAGTTAAACTCAAAGGTGTTGCCCCCAAAATCGGGGAGCGTGCGTTTGTCGCTGAGACGGCGGCGGTCATCGGTGATGTTAGGATCGGTGACGACAGTTCGGTTTGGTACAGCGCTGTGATCAGAGGTGACGTCAACCACATTGACATCGGTTCGAGAGTCAGCATCCAGGATGGAGCCGTGATCCACTGCTCGACCGGCGATGGTTTGGAAACCGCCATAGCGGACGATGTGGTAGTTGGTCATAACGCTACAATTCATTCGGCACGCATTGACAGTCATTGCCTTATCGGTATGGGTTCGACCATCCTTGACAAGGCGCACGTGGGTTCAGGCTCCATCGTCGCCGCCGGTGCTCTCGTGCTCGGCAAAACCGAAATCGGCCCGAACGAACTATGGGGTGGTGTCCCCGCCAAATTCATAAAGAAAATCACTCCTGAAGCCGTTGAGAGGACAATCGACCACGGTGTCAATGAATATGTCGCCTGGGCGCACGCGTTCGTTGGCGGAACAGAAACTATCATTCCCTAAATATGATGCCTGAATCAGTTTCGCTCAGCAACTATGGCTTGCTGCCCTGAATATTGTAGCCGCTGGACAATAATATTCGTCATCTCATGTTTTTTTTGCCGCCAAATGGCGGTAAAATGATTTTTTTGCCTTATCTTTACGCACGAATAAATTTTATGCCATGAAAGACCGCACGATTGATGAGATTTTGAGGAGTCAGGAAGGGAGGACATTGGAGTTCAAGGCAAGTCTGCCGAAAAATTCCGATTTGGCAAAGACTGTTGTCGCTTTTGCTAATGATGCGGGCGGTGAGATATTCATCGGTATCGATGACCGTCATCGCCCGGTCGGAGTGCCGGAAGCAGAGTTGCCACAGATTGAGGAGCAGTTGAGTAATATGATATATGACAGGTGCTATCCTTCTGTGCTGCCGGACATTTCGTTTATTTCAGTGGGAGGACACAGTGTCGTGCTCGTGAGGATATACCGTGGCAGCACACCTCCATATTACCTTAAATTGGAAGGTAAGAATGGCGGGACTTATGTGCGTGTCGGTTCCAACAATCGGTTGGCTGACGAGGAGATCATCGCTGAGCTTGAGAGGCGGCGGAGGAACATCTCTTTTGACGGAGAGATCGTTTTGGAGAAGCCTGTGGCAGACCTTGATTTCCGTGGATTCCGCCGCATTTACGAAGAAAAGACCGGGGAAGTTCTGGACGATTCAGCGTTGCGGAAACTTGAATTGGCAAAGTTGGAAAGGGGAGTATTGTACCCGACAAATGCGCTTGTTTTGCTTTCCGATGACTGGCTGCGGAGAAGTCTGTTCCCCAATGCTAAGATTGAGTGCGCTCGTTTCAAGGGAACAAGTGCCGGGGAGTTCATTGACAGAAAGACTTACGACTATGGCATCGCGGAACAGGTCGAGGACGCGTACGCATTCGTCCTGAGGAACATCAGACAGTCTGGCTCAATTCAGGGCGTTTATACCGTCTCGCGTTGGGAATATCCCGTCAAGGCAATAAGAGAGATTATTCGGAACGCTGTTGTTCACCGCCAGTATTCGTTGGCGGGGAAAGACGTAAAGATTGCCATCTATGATGACATGATTGAGATTACTAGCCCTGGACTTCTTCCTCCATCAATAGACTATTCTGATATGGAGAGCCGGCAGTCAGACGCGCGGAACAAGGTCATTGCACCGGTGTTCAGGAAACTGGGTATCATTGATCAGTGGGGAAATGGGCTGAAACTTGTTGCGGAAGAGTTAAAGGCCTATCCGGAAATTCAATTCCGTTGGCGTGAGGTGGGGCTTTCGTTTCAGGTACAATTTGTTAAGAAATTAGTAGACTCATCTGAGAGTGCGACTCAAATATGCTTGTCGGAACCTCTGGCCGCATATTCTTCTTCAAAAGAGACTGATCCACCTTTCAATGAGCCGAGGTTATCATTCCGTCCTCATATTCCGACAGCGCCGGAGAAGCGTTTACTCAGCGAAATAGCCATAAACCCATCTGTGACTGTCCCTGAACTTGCCATATGCTCAGGTCTTAGCCAGCGAAGCTGTGAGCGTCTCGTAGCCAGTCTCAAGTCCTCAGGAATTCTGATCAGAGTCGGTTCCGCCAGAGGCGGTCATTGGCAGATAAGACAATGACAGTCTGATGCGGCTTGAAACAGCAGCCTCTACGCTGAATTAGTTGGCGAACAGAAACTTATTCAGTTAGATAAATCAAATCTATTCCGGATTCGTCTTATGGCTCGCGTATGAATCCCTCCTGGTCATAGCCGCGGCGGAACCGATGTATGAGGGAGATCAAGTACTCAAGGCGTGGGTCGTCGGAATGCAGATTGCCGAATCGGGCGATCTGTGCATCATATCGTTTGCGGGAACCGTGTGAGAGGCGTAATTGGACATCGTTAGGTATAAGGAACTCCGATCGCCTCCCGTCAGCGTCACCCAACGGATTTCTGTACTCCGTCAAGAAAATATTAATTCCTGCCAGATCCAAATCTCCGAAGTGAATATACCGGTTGGGAACTACCCTTAGCCAGCGAACCAAGTCTCCTGACTGAGGATAGCGGCTTACAAATAGCAGAGGTGCCATCAAGTACTCGAACAAATAGGCCTGTTTTTCCACAAAACGGAAGTTCTCCATGTTCTCGACACCAATCACAAACACTTCTGGAGGGATTTTGAAGTTTTCCCAGTCCGAAATGAAAGTGAATGCTCCTGGTGTAGGATTCAAAGTAAGGATATGACCTCCTAGAATGACTTGCAGTGGGCTTGTAACATTAACGGGGAAACCAGGGCAAGAGCGTGTCGCGACAACTTTCGAGTCTCCGAAAGCAGCGACCTGATCAGCTCTGGAACGCATTGAAGATGGGTCGACCAGAGGAAAGACCCGTCCGATCTCAGAAGGATCGATTGCCCGGTAGGACACCCGGCTTCCGTGCCTGATTGTTGTTATCAGGTGTTCGGTACTCAGTTGTTTCAGCAGTTCACTGTCAAAGCGCGACCCGCAGACGGATTTCCCTTCCGAGAGCGCGAGCAGTATGTCATATTGCGTTTTTTTCATTTCTCTGAGGTACCTTAATTATCATTCGTTCTGGAAATAGCGGCCTCACGCCTGGAAATCAATGGATAAACAATGGTCTTGGCGTTCTTGTCCTTGCTCAGGAGATAGGTGTACTTGTAAACAGACACATTGTACGTTGTCGGTGAGGAGTTGATCAACAGAATGTTCCTACTGTTGGCAAAATCCAGGATGCCCTTTACGTTGTTAGGGTGGAGTTTTCCGATCTCATCCATCATGCAGTGAATCCGGAATTCCCCGAACTTTCTGGAGACCTTTTCTTTGAAGACATTGATCAGCATTATGTTAACCATAGCCTTTACCAGAATGTCCGTGCCATCGGATCCGACATTGGCTATCCTCTCAACCCATCCGGTGTCATTGTCATTCTCTACGACGCGGAACTGAAGCTGGAAAGTGTCGGACAGGGTCAGGCTGGAACGGGACTGAAACTCGTTGAGAGAAGTCATGAAGTCGCTAAGGTATCCTACGGCCTCGCGATTTACGGAGTTCCGACCTTTCTCATCGCTGAAAAGATTCAATCCACCTAATGTGAAACTGTTCTCATCGGTGAACTCCTTTATCTTGAGCAGCAACTGCACCATTCTGTCAGCGGAATCAGTACTTCGGATTTCTATGCTTCTTATGGCTCCGACGAAATTCTTCTCTTTGAAGTCGTAATTGATTTCCCTGATGATCTTGTCAACCTCGGAGCCAAATCCGCTGATGTCGCCCATCTCTCTGGAAACCCTCTGCAAGATTTCGAGATAGCGGTCGCTTGTTCTGCCTCGGTAGTCCTCTATCTTGTTCTGTTCCACGAACTCCTCTAGATTGGACGCATAGTCGAGATAGTCCTCGTCCAAAACGAGATTGGTTTTGAACTGGAAAACGTTTCCGGGTCCGAATGGAGCCTTGAAAAGATTCACGAAACGTTTGAACTGATCGTTGACGGCCATCCGCTCAGAAAGGGTGTCGCGAATCTCTCCTATGAGAGGAAGTGCACGGGAAAGTGTCGGCCGCTCAGCCACCCTCATCAGAAATGGAGGAAAACTCTCCGAATTGCGGAACGCCTCGAACCTCGCAATACCATCCTCGCTTTCTTTGATGTCGGTCTTCAATGATTCGAGCAAGATTCTTTCGGAACCGCACTTCTCGTCTATTTGGCGGACACGATTCTGATGTTTTTCAGCAAGCGTTCCGCGCTTGTCCTCGAGAGTGCGTCTTGTCTGTTTGAACTCATCCTCTCTGTCAAAAAGATTTTGTTTGTCGAGCCTGTATTCGATTGATTTGCCGCGGTTGCCCTCGATAAACGCAATCTCTGCCGCAAGTTTTTCCAATTGTTCCTCGCAGTCTCTCAAGGCCTTGACATCAACCCCTGCCCCCTTTAGCTCAGCATCACGTCGAGCCTTCAGTTCACCCAAAGAGGTGTCCATCCATCTCCGTTTGATTGTGATTTCGGATTTTTGTGCCTCAATCGCTGTGTCTCTTTCTGTCTCAAGAGCCGTTATCTTTTGCGAATGACTCTTCCTTGCGGCTTTCATTTTCGACGAGCAGTCGCTGTCAATGCGCTTCTTTGCCTGATCCACCTCATGACGTGCGAGCGAAATATCCTGACGGACTTTATCCAGTTCCTCCTTTCGCTCCTTGATCAGCTCGCATTGTTTGTCCTCCAGCCCTTGGATCTCTGTCCTAAGGGTCTTGACCTTGCCAGGCAGTATCTGGAGATTCATTGAGTCCGTAGTCCGTTTCTCTCTGAGTTCCTTTATTTTAGGAGACAATCTGCTTGAGAGAGACTGGACTTCTCTCTCACAAGTCACTGACAGTTCAGCCAATGAAGATTTGATGTCGGTGATGGCATTAACGTACATTTCCTTGTCTTTCCGGAGTTCCACCGGGCTCTTCACATCAGTGTCCAGGTCGCCAAGATCAAGTTTGATTCCAAAGAGGGATGCGGAACTTTCTCCACCGGCAAGACGTGGGTTCAAGCCCTTGCAATAAAGGATCTTTTGCTGATCCACAACCTTGCCGACAGTCCGCTCCCATCCTGGAACATTCCTGTCAAGCCATTCATAGAATGAACCTGCGGATAAGGTGAGAAGTGAATCAATTCGCGAGATCTTGTCTGTAAACCCGGAAATCTCCATTTCGAGTTCCTTTTCTTTCTCCGAGAATTGGCGCTTAATTCTTTCGCTTTCGTATTCGAATTCTTGGATAAGTTTCCCGATTTCAAGGTCATAGGTGTTGATTTGAGATTTCAGTGTCTGCTCCGAACGTCCAATCTCATCAGCATGAGCGAGTTTGGCCTCGATCTCATCTCCGAGCGGACGCCAGTATTTGAGCTGGACGAAATCTTTGTCAAGTTCCCTTTCACGTAGTGTCAAGGAATTCATTCTCTCCGCGAGAGAATCCAGTGCTTCAAGCCTCTCCGCGTCAATCACCCTCTTACATTCTTCAAACTCTGCAGACAAGGCTCCGCTAAGAGCTACAAATCTTTCCTTGGCTCCTACAATCTTTTCATTGGCAAGATATTCAAACTGATGGAATTCGGTCTGGATATTCCCCTCCAACACCTCATATTTCGCAGAAAGATCCAGACTTGTTCTTGTCAGCGCTTCCTTGCGTTTCCGGAGACAATCAAGCTGCATTCTGACTGATGGTTCGGAGTCGACTCGGACGAGTAGGCTGTCGATGCCGATCCTCTCATATTCTTTCCGCTTTAGTTTTATTTCCTTGAGCTTGCTCTCAACCTCACCGATTGCCTTGTTTACTTCCTCAACTTCCTTTTCATATTTATGCTTCTGCTCGGCCAGAAGGCGCTCGTATCTTTCCAATTCTGACAAGTGCCTTTTGACTCTTTCCTGCATTTCAGGAATGCTCTCCCTAGCTATCCGAGTTGCGTAAAGAAGCTCAGCGTACAATGACTCTACCTTACTTTTCAGAAATATCAGTTTGCGACGGCTCTCTATAACCTTCTGAGCATTAAGACGCACGTGGTTCACGCCTTTGGAGTCCTCCCTGAACCATTCTGAGATGTTCTCGTACTCCATTGCGAAGTCTGCGACCTGACGCCTGTAGTAGGAAAGGTCGATGGATGGAACATCATCGTTCATCGAGCGGATAATTATCTCCTTGATGAAGTCCGCGTCCACTCTGGAATTCAGGAACACATTTTGGAGAGAGCGGGGAATGTTCTGATATGCAGGACTTTCCATCAAAGCAAAATTGTAGAACTCTTTGTCCGTCACCCGATGATTGCCATAGATGATGTTGCGGTACTCATCGTATCTGTCAATGATCCTTGACATGTAGCGTCCGGCAAGACGTTGACGGATAAGCGTGTAGTCGCTTGTCACGTCTCCGGTCTCGTCAACGAGCAGCCTACGGTCGTAGTTTCCGGCCAAGAAGCGGAAGCAGGCGCGTCCTTGGCTGCGGAAAACAAGCACGCAGAAGTCTCCACGTTCGTGCGTTACCTCATAGACAATGTAGGAGTTCGCGTGTGGAATGTAGAAGTCATCGAAACTTTTCTTTTCCTTGGGAATGCCTAGTTTCTGCTTGTCTCCATTATAGAAAAAAAGAATCGCACGCAGAAGCGTACTTTTCCCTACGCCTTGGGTTCCAATGAAATGGACGTTGCCGTCCAAACGAATCTCCGCATAAGGGACATTGGCACTGTTAATGAAAACAACTTTATTCAAGCACCTCATTCCGCACCTCCTCTGACACAGTCAAGCAATCAACCAATTCCTCGATGTAATGGAACGCGCTTGTGACCTTCCACGTCCCGTCCAACTCATTCTCCTTTTCCACAAATCCTATCTTTTCCAATTCATCAACAAGTTTGTCTACAACTTCGTCCAGTTTGAGTTTTTCCGCATAGAGATGCATCGCCTTTTCCTTCAATTCCATATCCGCCGCGATCTGTTCGAGGATGTTCGATGTCCTGAACGTAAACCCGGGTCCGAACACATTGTTGAAAGTCTTTAGGAAATCCAAGCGGTCAATCCAACGTACAAACCTGTCAAGCTTGGCGTCAAGCTCAACACGGCTTTCCTGCCTGGAGAAATAGTAGTAGCCGTTCCCGCTTTCAAGATTGAATCCGATCCCGGAATAGTACTCCCTGTACTCTTCATAATTGTCCTCGATGGCATCGTAGATTGTCTTCGTCAGGCGCCTTACACTGTTGGAGCAGATGAATCCTCCGCGGCTCAGGATGTCAAATATTTCTTTAGTGTATTTCATGCTGAATAAATCAATGGATATTCTACACCGTTGTCAGTCTTGTACATGTCTGTCACGTTCAGTTCATCAAGAAACTGTGAGGCGATCTGGCAAAACAACACAAGTTGTCGCTCCTGATCCGTCGGTATTTTATAGTTATAGTCACGTATAAAAGAATACAAGTCAACGCCCGAAGCCAGGAAGGCGTTTTTAATCTCATCGGTATTGAGATCTTCATTGATCTTAGACCCTGAGTTAAGATAATCCTGAGTCAGCGGCTCGGCCTTGTGGCGTTTGATTGCAATTCCTTTCTTTAGTCGGCTTGAAAGGCTTCTCAGCGCTCTTAGACCCTCGTCACTGTTCCGCAGGGTCTCCAGGGATATTTTCAATGTGTACTTGGGACGGTTTTCCATCCAGACAGGATTGGAGGATGCAAGCATTTGTCTGACATTCGACTGAGACTCGAGTACAAGTTGATCCCGCAGATACTTCACGCGCCTGAGCTTCTCCATCAGGCGGTTTTGGTACTCGATAAGATTGAGGTACTCTATGATCTGGCGGTCAAGCTCAAGAATGTTGTGGTACGCTTCTACAAGCTGCAACCTTACATCGCTCACGGTCTTTTTCAAACCGATATCCATTGCCGTCGCGAAAAAGCCCTGTTGATTTTCAGACAGGTAGCGTTCGGTCTGCTTTATGAGCTCGGCCACCGCCATACGCTTGCCATCAAGATTAGCCAACTTGAGTTTCTTGACACGATAGTTGGGCTCATTCTTGTATGTGCTGTCAATGTTGCGTTTAAGGTCAATCACATTTCTGAATGTCGTCAGGGAGATGTTTCTCAAAATGCGCCTTACATCCTTCAGGTAGCCATACTTCCTTTGCGGCGAAGTCTCCGTCTTGTAGTATTCAATGGCAGCGTCGAGAGAGCCTATGCTTTCTTTCACTCCAGCCACATTGATGTCCTCGTTGACGTCCAGCACTTCCTCGAAAAACTTTAGATAGACATCCTCCAGCTCAAGAAACTCTCCGCTGTCGTGCACAACACCGTGCTCTATGAGAAAAGCGATCCGGCTTTCCTTGTAATCCACGAGTTCCTTTGCGGTGTCGTGCCTGTACGACAGTTTCTTTCTGTTCTGGAACATATCCTTAAGGAGTACTTTCTCCCTTGAAAGCATCCTTATGAGTTCATCTATAGATCGAAATGTCTCCATTTTCCTTAGCAGTCAATTAGTTAATGTCACAATGGACGCCTGGCATAGATAAATGGCGGCGACAAACGCAAATATATGCAATTGACGTGAAGGAAGCAAATATTCTTTATTTGCACCAACTCCACTGATTGCCAATCAGCAGGCACAAAGGTTCTCCGCCGGCTTTCGGTGGATTAGAGCAGCAAGATATCAATCAGCACCGCAGGAGGGACCGGGCCTGACATATTCATCAGTGGCTGGGAGTACTTTTCATCGCCTTTGCGAAGATATTGCCCGTCAAAATTGTACATCCCGGAGGTATATTTGCTGTCTCCTTGCCGGATGGTCTTCCCGTCTCAGTTGAAAAGCGGTTTGCTGTACCTGTCGCGTCCGCCACGCAGCTCGCGCCCGTTCCAATTGTAGAGGATTTCTCCGTATCTGTTGTCACCCTTTCGGATATATTCACCGTCAAAATTGATAAGAGGCTTTGAATATCTGCTGTTCCCGGAACGTAGGCAGGTTCCGTCCCAAGTGTACAGAGGAGTGGAATATTCGTTCCTTCCGCTCCTGATCAAAGACTGCGCCGCCCCGTTCAAAGCGAAAAGCAGTATGAATATGATGGCTGCTGTTTTCTTCATGATTTCAATTCCGCGTTTGAGGTGTAATCCATACGCTCGAAATGACAAAATTAAGGATATTCCGTCATAAAGACAAATGTCCGGAATGCGCATATCCGACAACGGGTCAGCAGCCTATGACGTTCAAAGAATCCAGAAGGCATGCTTCTGTCTTTGACATGGCCACTGCGAAATCGGCGTAGGTTTCCGGGTATTTCGGGATGTTGACTCCGATTATGAGGATGCGACCGCCATAACCCTTGAGCTCGCCGACTTTATAAATGTAAAGTTCCTCCTTGCGGAGTATGAAATCGGTTTCAGGATAGTATTCACCGGTATCAGGATTCATCACAAATAATTCGGACGGACAGATGAATATACCTGTGACAGAAGAGGTTATATGCAGGTAAGCAATCATTTGGCTGAGGTCTTCGCGGTCGATGTCGTCATTGAGTCGGCGATCACTGGCTGCCGGCGAAGCCAGCCGCTTGTATTTGGCGTCCGCTATGACAGCGTCTTTCTTGAAATCCGGGAAACGCTTGTATTTCCCTGGCCTGTCAAGGAAAGTGAATATCGCACCTTCGCCGGTCTTGTTTCTTGGATGGATGAAGCCCGCTTTAGAGAGGGTTAGGTTCAGATATTCCTCCCAAAGCCAGGCTCCGTCGAACAAGACTCCATGGATGCGGGTTGCAGATGCCGCCCCGTAGCCCAGGTAGTCCCTGCGGAGTATCTCAAGACAGAGTTTCTGTAACGGACGGTATTCTGAGTAATATGGATGGATTTTCGGCTTTGAGTTGGCAAGCATGACCTTTTTGAGGTCGCCCCTTCTGTAGGTCGGAGTGGCATCGATGATTTGCTTGACATATCCTTGTGTCTCCGGCATGGAATAGAGTATGCCTCGGGAAGAATCTTTGTTCCGGAGGAATTCAATGGTGTGGCGCACCAGTTGGGTGACTGAATTGTCATACCTGTACTCCCGCATAGAATAGGATACTCTGCCGTTCCGGAACGGATAGTTGTTCCGGATGTGTGCGTTGAAATCTATCGTACCCCGGACTCGACTGTCATTGTGCTCGGAACGGATGTATTCACGATAAATTCCTTGAGACAAAGCCTTTTGGAGGAAATACGGGAACAAAAGAGCGGCAATGTCAAGCGCACCGTCTTCGCCAAGTCTGTGCTTGAGATTGAAGATGTTGATGGAGAATACCTTCTGGAGCATATACTGCATGAACCAGTCGTTGCCGTCCCTGTCCGAGAATCTGGACCTGATTGTCAGTTCGGTAGAGCCTACACCTATGAAACCCATTATGTTACCGGTATAGAGTCTGTCTTCCACCAAAGATAGGACCGCATCGTTCTCTATCCCGTCTTCATGGCTGTTTTCACGGGCCGGAAAGAGCCAGACATCATTCTTGTTCTTGTCAACCAGACTGTCAGTACGGCAGTCGGCTATCCGCCGCAGGTCTTCGATGGCCTGAGACGACGGCACAACATATCTGCCGCAGTTGTTGTCTGTCGTTATGATTCTCATTCAGCCTCCGGAACATCCTGATTACCTGAAGCCAATGTGTCGGGACCCGCTTCCTGAACCGTGATGTCAACATAGGCGTTGTCGTAGGCCTTCTTGATTTCTTCGACCTGCTTGTCAGCCTCTGGCTCTCCGCGGAAATATTCAGTGATGATTCCGCAAAGATGATTGTTCCACAATGCTGCGAAATCATCGTCCTTGAGTTTGAGGAAATATGCACCTCCGATGCAATGGGCGGCACTGAGTTTGTCCTTTATGATGCCATTAACCGCCTTCATTCTGACAAGAGCCTTTCCCGTGATACTCATATTCACGGCGCTGTCCTCCGCGGTGACCTCTTTCCATGCGAAACGGCGTCGTATGGCAAAATCCATGGCTTCTACACCTCGGTCCACGTCATTCATCGTGCCGATGATGTAAACATTTTCCGGAACGAAGAAGCCGTCTTCGAACTCATCTCCATTTTCGACCATGTTGTTGTACTGAGTCTTTACCCGACCTTTCATGCCACGGTAATCAGGCTCGATGGAGAAGAACAACTCGCCGAAAATCTTTGAGAGTTCCCCTCGGTTGATCTCATCGATGATGAACACAAAGTCTTTCTCCTTCTCGTGCAAGGCTTTTTTGCAGAACTCTTTGAATATGCCATCCTGCCGCCTGAAATTTCCGTTGGCGTCGGGACGCAACCCTTCGACAAAGTCAGTGTAGTCGAACGACGGATGGAACTGCACGAAACCGATTCTTTTCTCCTGCTCTTCGGTCAGGCTATCCTTGTCGCTCGCACCCTCTGACACCAGATGGGCGGCAAGCCTCTTTGCCATGAAAGTCTTTCCTGTACCCGGTGCCCCAGTCAAGACAAGGTTGCGGTTGTTCCGTAAAAGGGACAGCGACGGATCGTCGCTTTCAATTCGGCCTTGAGTCTCCAGAGGCGGAAAAGTGTATCTTCCGTCGCGAAGGTTCTTCCAAGCGTTGATTCCACCGGAAAAGTACGCCTCGCTGCCTTTGTTGAAGCCTCCGTCTCTCAACAATTGTCCATAATCGCCTTCATAGAACTTGGTTATCGCCTCGCCGTGGGTGAAACCGAAAAACATGCAGAAATCGTTTTTTGTGATATTCCCGTTCTGGAAATCATTGAATCCTTTCCTGCATTCCTCTATCAAATCTTCTTTTGTGTTGATTGTCTCCTTGAAAGGTACCATGACGACTTATTTTAATATGTGTTCTGCGAACATCTTCACGCAGCTGACATTCACCGCGTTGCCTAATTGCTTGTACGCCTGTGCGTTTTTTCCGTCCGTGACGAAAGACTCGGGAAAGCATTGAAGTCTGGCGCATTCCCTTGGGGTGAGATAGCGTCTTCTCGGACCGACGATGGAAGTCTGGACTATGGCCACCAAAGCCGGAAAATATGAATTGGTCTTGACCCTTATTCCGGAAGGCCTTAACTGGAATATTTGTTTCCATATGTCCGGCCGGTCAGTCTGTCCGGCCTGCCATTCAAGCTTGGCTTTCGCACCGAAGAACAAAGGATTCTTTTTCGCTCGGCACAACCAATCATCGATGAACGCCCTGTTGTTGACATACAACTCGTTGTTCTTCAATATGAAATTTCTCTTCCAATCCGGAAGCGTTGACAAATCTTCGCCCGGGTCAAGGTCGTGCAGACGTTCGGACCATATCGGAAATCCCGGCAGCTTGTCGGCGTGGATATTCTGAAGAAACTCGTTCCACAAATCGATCAATCCTTCCAAGTCGGATGATATACGATAATTCTCAAGGTTGGAAATTTCTTCGTCTTTTTGCAGTATGCTTTCAATTGAACACTCAGGAATATTCTTCATGTCGAACTCAAAAGGGGGGACTTTGCCGACATCCTTTCTGACACACATGATGTAAACTCTTTCCCTATGCTGCGGAACACCTAGATAATGCGGACTGAATATGACCGGCTCAGGGAGCAGGTCATACCCTAAAGCCTCAAGATTGTCATGAATGACACGCCAAGTGTTGCCGTGGTCATGGCTGGCCAGGTTCCTGACGTTCTCCAGAAGGACATACTTGGGTTGATGATGTTCGATTATTCGGCAGACATCAAAGAACAATGTCCCTTTGGTCTCGTCTTGGAATCCCAGTCTTTTCCCGGCCTTCGAGAATGCTTGGCACGGAAAACCCGCACACAGGAAATCGTGCGCAGGAATGTCTGAGGCTTCGATTTTTGTTATGTCTCCAGCCGGTTTTATACCATAGTTCATCTCGTATGTCCTGCGGCAATCAGGGTCGATGTCACAGGCGAAAACACATTTTCCGCCCAAAGAAGTCAACGCCTGATGGAAGCCGCCGATCCCGGCAAAAAGGTCGATAAAT
>DCMG01000025.1 GCA_002321335.1 Bacteroidales bacterium UBA1628
TGGGCGAGAAGTGTCATCGCACAGCAGGCGACGGCAAGCAGAAATTTCTTCATTCGTCTTTTGTGGTTTTAATATATTCGGACAAAGATACAAGTTTTTTCATTGGCGCATCCTTTCATTTTTGGCAGAAATACTTATACGCTTGGAATGGGATCTAAGGGATTACGTTTCTGATGTTAGAATAGTTTTGCCACTTTATTTGTTATTGTCGTTTTGACTTCATCCCAATCTACAGAAACAATCATGTCTGGCATGGGATCACTCTCGGCATCTTCGAAATATGTAAGACTTTTTATGGCCGTAAACAACTGGGCTTCAGAATATTTCTGACTATAAAATCCTATCAGTTCTTCTAAGGAGTATCGCTTTAGCAAGAAATAATAATCAATAAAGTCTTTTTTAGAGCCTCTATTGGTGATAGCAGATAGTTTCATAGCGGCAATGTCCTTGACTCCGGCAAGGACAATATCATCAGAATATACCGGATTATCTATCCAATCATAAGGATAAGAAACAATGTCAACTTTAATACCATTGACGACAAGAAACCTCATCATTCTGGAAGACGAGATTGGTGTCACTGTTGAAAATTCGGATAAGATGGCGGTAAGTTCCTCTAACGAGGTCTCAAATTGTCCGAAAAAATCAAGGTCAATGGATTTTCTGTGCCCTAATTGCATTGCTAGTGCCGTTCCTCCGACAAGCCTTGTATTGTTGAACTCATCCAAAGACTGAATCTTTCTCAGGAGGGTCAAAGTGTCTGGACTGATGGTTTCGAGGTGAAGCATCTGAATGTTATCTTTGGAGTGGAAGAAATACAGGAGATAAATGATAAAGCCTTTGGATCCAATGTTCTTAGTTTTTGGGCTACCCTTACAATCCTTTCAAGTCCATACCTTGACACAAGCTGATTCCAGTCGTTGATTTGCCCAAATTCCAGAACACGTTGGATAACATAGGACTCGTTGGTATCGAGATCGATTGAGCCTTTGCGTACATCCCAGAAAAGGTAATCGGAAAACAGATTTATGTCATTCTTGTTTTGCATTGAATATATGCTGGTTTTCAATGCAAAAATAACTCATTCCGAACTTTTTGGCAAATTCATTCCGAACTTTAGAGGATTTCGTTCGGTCGTTAGGCCGGATCGTGCTGATCCTGCCCTTTTAGGGTTACCTTAATTCCGCAGGAAGCGCTTGAGCCTCGCGGTCTTGTCAAGTCCTTTGACCCGCCCACTGATTACACCAAGAAGGTGCAGGTAAAAGTTCTTGAGGATGGCTGTGGCGATGAGGAACACGGTGTTCTCCTTCAGGAAGGAGAAAGGCATGCGTGCCCAACCGAAGTCGTTGTTTTGGCAGTCGAAGTTGCGCTCGCTTGCGCCCCGCCGGTTGTAGAAAGTGATGATGTCGCGTTCGGAGCTGTCCCAGTCGTTCGTGACGATGCGGCGGTATATGTATTCGGTTCCGAAGATGCCTTCCGGCTCCGCGTCCGGATCTTCATCGGTGACAGGCGTGCGCTGCACCACAAGCCTAAGGTTCATATCTGGCAGCATGGCGTCGAACCTGAGGGAGGTGACGCCGCAACGCCGGCCTCCGACGTCCGTTTCCACCCAGTCCTCATGCTCCATGAACTCGACATGTCTTGACTGGCAGTTGCTTGCGCGAATGTGGAAGTGTTCGCAATGGGACGACACGACAACGAGGATCTCCTCGGAGAAGGAACCGCAGTCGGCGCGGAAGTTCCGGACCACGGCACTTCAGCAGCAGAATGTTAATCCTCTCGTTCACGTTGAAGGCATAGGACTTCCCCTGACCGCTCTCATAGTAGACGCTGTCCTCTGAGAGGCCCCGCAGCGTCCGCAGTATGACGTCCGAGGAGCATACGCGGATATCCTCCCGGTTGTCCCAGAACGACTTGATGTCCATCACGTCCTCGATGCAGTCTCCACCGCAAAGGTAGCTGCCGAACAGTGATGCGAACACGTCTCCGTGCGTGAATGCCGCCTTGGTGGCCCCTCGTTTACCAAGGTGCCCATCAATCACAGAACGCAGCCCGCTGCGGTTGAACATGCTGAAAATCGAGAATAGTCCCCCGAAAGGGTAGATGTTGTCAGATTTAAGTTGTATCTTCGCCATGTCAGTGACTTTTTTTGCAACACTAATTTAGGTGAAATCTCTGACATTGCCAAGCCCTGGTAAGGGTTTCTTTATCAGGGCCTTTAACTTTTTAGCAGGTTAAAAGTCTGCGGAATTTAGGGGTTATCTCAGTTGATTACTTTCTCGTGAAATATCCGCCGAAATAAGAATAGCCGCTATCGCAAAACAGATGTTGGGAGCGTTTGGCTAATCGTCCAGTTTAGATTGAATATTGAAGAGTCACAGCTGCGTCCGGAGGGGGACAAAGTCAGGTGCGAAAAGGATTGCGGAGGCCAAATTTCAAAGTTGTTTTGTCAAATATTTACTAAAAGTTTGAAAGTGATAGTATATTTTTGCATCATGACTCCATTAAGTCAATGTACCATATATTAATGGCATTGTCATATTAATTGATAATCAATTACACGATTGATTTTGTTAAACTGGACGATTAGCAAAAACCATTATATAAAATACAGTTTATGGGTAAACGTTTATTCACAGCTTTGCTTGCGCTTCTGTTGATCGGAGCGCAGGCGTTCGCCCAGTCCTCCGTCTCCGGAAAGGTCACGGACGAGACAGGGGAGCCATGTGTCGGCGCCAATGTCCTCATCAAGGGCACCACGACCGGCACGATGACAGACTTGGACGGTAACTACAGCCTGCCACATGTGAAGCAGGGCGCCATCCTCGTCTTCTCCAGCATTGGTTACAGCACACAAGAGGTCAAAGTCGGAGCCTCGTCCGTAATCAATGTAGTTCTCCAAAGTGACAGCAGATTCCTCGATGAGGTTGTGGTTGTCGCCTATGGTACTCAGAAAAAGAAAGATGTGACCGGTTCCATCACCGATGTGAAGTCAGACATCGTCGCCATTCAGAACACGACCACCGTCTCCAGAGCATTGGAAGGAGCCGCTCCGGGTCTTCAGGTCTCAATGGTCGATGGCCAGCCTGGTTATGACATGGCCATCCGTCTGCGTGGTGTCAGCTCCACCAACGGTGCCTCCGCAGCCGCCCTCGTCGTGATCGACGGTGTGGCCCAGCAGACCAACTCCACTTATGAGAACCCTCTTTCCCAGCTGGATCCTAACGACATCGCTTCCGTGACTGTCCTCAAGGACGCGGCCTCGACCGCCCTCTACGGATCAAGAGCCGGTAACGGTGTCATCCTCATCACCACCAAGAGAGGTTCGGAAGGCAAGTCGAAGATCTCTTTCCAAAGCCGTTGGGGATGGAACTCCATCGGTGACTACAATGTCAACTCTATCGACAGCGCGGCTGAGTATTATGAATATGCCTGGAAGTCAATCTACAACTCTTACCGCTATGGCGTGAACGGGACAGGTCTCCCTGGCGTCGACGCCAACGGCAACTACTACACCAACATCGCCACTCCGAACCACACGGACGAGGAGGCAAGGCTTTTCGCCAGCCAGCACCTATTCGACTACAACGGAAGCGAGACCCAGTTCCAGAAGAACGCGCTTGGCAACAACTTGGCTTACAATGTCCCTGGGGCGATTTACACAACCACGGGATCTGGCTCAAACGCTTCCGCGACCATGAGTGGCGCCTACCTTATCGATCCTGCCACAGGAAAAATCAACAAGGATGCGACATTGCTCTATAACGGAGATGCGGCTGACATCATGTTCAGCAATGCTTTCCGTCAGGAATATAACATTTCGGCCAGCGGCGGATCCGACAAAATCCACTACTACGCCTCCCTCGGTTACCAGGATGAGCCTTCATTCTTGATCGCCAGCTCCTACAAGCGTTACAGCGGGCGTATGAATGTCGATGCCCAGGCTCTCAAGTGGTTGAAGATCGGCGCTAATGTGGGCTATTCAAAGACCAGCACCAGGGCGCAGGCCGGTAAGTGGGGCTCCCGTCAGATCGGTGGAGCGTATGGCAACGCCATGCTTCATGTCAAGGGATGGCAGCCTATCGAGCCTGTCTACACCATAGACGAGAACGGCGACTATGTCCGCGACACCAACGGTGACAGGATCCTGAACACCAAGAACGCCTCATATTCGCCGCTCGGTGTCGCCACAAGCCCTTATGGCAGTGACTTCAAGTACATCGCCGAGACCAACATCGAGCGTCAGGACATCTCAACCTGGACAACCCGTCTGTTCGCCGATGTCAACTTCCTGAAGTATTTCAACTTCAACGTGAACTTCAACATGGACGAGTCCAACTGGAAGCGTACCATGTACGTGAACAGTATCGCCGGCCGAGGAACTCCTAACGGAGGATTCGGAATCAAGACCTATCTGCGCCGCATCATCAACACACAGCAGCTTCTCTCTTACAATCAGGACTTTGACAAACACCATGTCGATGCCATGGTTGGTCATGAATATGAGGATCTCAACAGGGACGACCTCAACTTTGGTTCTGGTTACGAGTTGATTCCTGGCTATGCGATCGCCGGTAACTTCATCGGCCGCTATGTCAATGCCGGCGGTGAGAACTCCACCACCCCTGGCTTCAGCACCAACATCTACAGGACAGAGTCCTACCTGAGCCGTTTCAACTATAACTACGACAGCAAGTACTATCTGTCCGCTTCCCTCAGGCGTGACGCCGCATCCAAATTCACCAAGGACAACCGTTGGGGAACATTCTGGTCGGTCGGCGCAGGATGGCGTTTCTCAGAGGAAAGTTTCCTTAAGGAGATGAAGACCTGGCTTGACAACGCCAAACTGCGCGCAAGCTATGGTGTGACGGGTAACTCAAACGGTCTTACCTCTTATTATCTCAACCACTACTGGTACTATTCTGTCGCCACATGGCAGACAAGTTCAAACGGAACCGGTGTCCCTGCCACAACCGCCATCAGGACAGGAAACGATCTGGTTCGCTCTGACCTGACCTGGGAGAACATCCATCAGTTTGACCTCGGTTTGGATTTCAGTGTCCTCAACAGCAGGATCACGGGTGCGCTTGACTTCTATGACCACAAGACTGTCAATTCTCTCTTCAACCAGTCTGTGTCACCTCTCGCAAGCGCCGGATACACAACCGTTTTGGGTAACGCCGCCAAAGTCCGCAACAGAGGTTTTGAGATAGAACTCGACGCCGACATCATCCGCAAGAAGGATCTTACTCTCAGTGTAGGAATCAACGGAACTCACTACCGCACCACTCTTCTGAGTGTTCCGGCTGACCAGATTCCTAACTACGACGAGACGATGGATCTCCCTAAGGGCTGCTGGACAGTCGCTACCGAAGACATGGCGCAGGCGGGAACAGCCAGCCATGCCGGGCGAGGAATATTCTACCTCCGTGGCGAAGGCAAGGATCTTTTCAACCTCTATATGCCTAAATATGCAGGTGTGGACAAAACATCCGGTCTGCCTCTCTACTGGCACAGAGTCACTTACTATGATGTGAATATGAACGAGACCACCGGTGTCTATGAGCACGGCGGACGTTACGCCAACTACAAGGTCGGTGACAACGTCAAGACAGACGTGGCCGCAGATGCATCTTACTATGAGGTAGGATCCGCCACTCCGGACTGGATTGGAGGTCTTACTCTCAACCTGAAGTGGAAAGACTTTGATTTCAGCATCGTCTCCGCTTACCAGATCGGCGGCAAGTTCTTCTCGATGGAATACTCACAGTACCTGTTCCGCGGATCGTCAATGGGCAGACAGCGCATTCCTGTCTCAAAGGATCTTGTGGGCAACACCTGGAATCCGGACAATACCGGAGCATATTTCCCTATGCAGTGGTTCCCGAGCTCAGGCGCCAGCAGCTACTATCTTGACGGATCCCTGCTCCCTGGATCTCACAACTACACCGACATGAGCCTCTTTGACGCAAGTTATTTCCGTGTCAAGAACGTGACGATCGGTTACACCCTCCCTAAGAAGATCACCAAGAAGGTCAACATCAGCGCCCTGCGCGCGTTCGTCTCTGCGGACAACGTGCTGATTTTCTCTCAGCAGAAAGGTGTGGATCCTACATTCTCCACAATCGGAGGAAAAGAGGTTGATACTTTCATCTATCCTCAGATGCAGACTCTCACCATCGGTTTGAATCTTGATTTCTAAAATTAAACGCGAATAAACATGAAAACATATAAAAGTCTTTTAGCTGCGGCTATCCTTGGCTTGAGTTTTTCTTCCTGCACATCGCTGTTGGACGTGAACAATCCTAACTATTTCACGGATGACGAGATGGCCGAATTCATCGGAGGAAGCGAAGAGGCTGAGCAGCAGGTTCTGACAGGTCTTGTCGGCTCGCTGCCTGGTTACATAAACGTCTACAACGCGGCGATCGCCGGAGGCTATTCCAACGCATCCGCCTACGAATCCAATTTTGAGTTCCGCCGTTTCTGCCAGTCTGGTGACGTGGTTGAAGGTGACAGGCTGAATCAAGGAACATATTCAACTTGGTATCAGAATCTTGCGAACAACACTTATTGGAGGACAGATCAGGAGATCCAGAACTATGGTTACTATCTTGCCCCTGTACTTAAGCTCGGACCGGCACTCAAGGCTCTTGACTTCCTTACCGAGGAGCGTGTGGCGCAGTACCCGAGAATGGGCTCCAGCCGCGCTCAGGCGCTGACAATGAAGGCTATCTGCTACATGATGCTGATGGAGCGTTACACGGATCTTCAGGACGTGACATCGGACACCAAGCAAGGCTGGCCTATCTATGACGCTTACGCCTATAACGCCGCAAAGAAGCCGCTTTCCGTAGTGGAGACATGGAGCTGGATCAACTCCACCCTTAAGGAGGCTGTGGATCTGTTCCACAATTCCTCACTCGGAGAGAAGGGCTATACCATCGGCAACGAGGCTGCCCAGATCTACGACATCGACTGCGCAGTGGCACAGTACTATCGCTGCCGCGCCGCCCTTGACAGCAAGGATTGGAAGACTGTGATAGAGGCCGGAAATGACCTTTTGAGCCACTTCCCGAACTTCATTAACGCCGCTGACTACGGTATGGACGCAAGCCTGCTGGCTTCCGTAAACTCACGCGCCGGCGTAACCGCATCCCTTCCTCAGGGAACGGCTTGGAACGGAACCGATTTCAATGCCACCCAGAATGCCTTCTACAACTTGGAGAAGAACCCGGAGGCCATTTTCGGTGGAGCAAGAGGCTCTTCCAACCTCTTCTGGACAAATGCCGGTCTTAATGCTCTCAAGCGCAGTCCTTCAGGCTACTATCAGGTGGACAAGAACATCTACGACGCCCTTTCTGACGCTGACTGCCGCAAGGCCTGCATCCTTCCAGCGGATTTCGAGAACTTCAATGTCTACACCAACAACGGAGCTGACACGACTTGGTACCAGTACACCATGCCGAAATATACTTCCCTCAAATGGGCCGCATCGTCAGCCATCGGTTACAAGAACCACACGAACGAGGCCACCACATCCGACAACATCTACCTCCGTTCCTCAGCAGTCTTGCTGATGGTGGCCGAGGCATATGCTCAGGATGGTCAGGACGCTCAGGCGAAGGCTTTGCTTGACAAGTTGCTTGCTGCCCGTACAAAGAGCGGTTCAACCACAATGACCTGCGACAACACGATGCCTGGCAAGAGTGCCATGGAGATGGTAAAACTCCAGTGGCGCATCGAGATGTGGGGAGAAGGCGATTGGGCGTTCTTCAACCAGAAGAGATGGGGCGTGCAGAACTCACGTGGCGCCAACCATTGGAGCGAGACCCAGATTCCTGTCGAGGGCTTCACTTGGGAGATCCCTCAGAAGGAGCGTCAGGGCAATCCTTACTGGAACTAACAGTCATTATCCACAAATAGAATTATATTCAAATGAAAAAAATATTATTGACATTCGCTTGCGCTCTTTCCGCAATGGCCGTGTTCTCAGCCTGTGACCACGGTGAGGATGTGAAGGAGTTCAAGGACGAGAACGCGACCGTGAAGGCCTTGACAATAGAGGCTACTCTTCCGTCCGCTCAGGGTGAGGGAATGAAGACCGCTTTCACCGCCAAGGATTTCCTCCGCATACGTTTCGCGAAAGCTGACGGAACGCAGGTAGGAAGGACACAGATTCTCAAAGGCGAGGCTGCCGAGGGCAAGACCGCTTCTTTCAGCAACAGCCGTGTGGCAGTGCCTGATGATGCCGAGACTGCTTTCATTTATGTAGACAACAAGGAGACCAGTCTCGTGAACTATGGGTCCGCTCCGACATTTGTGAATCTGAGCACTCAGAAAGGTACTCTTGCCGATGCCGTGGCGCATCAGGTGATTGTCGGATCCACTCCTGTCAGCAGCCTGTCAGGCGGCAAAGGTTCTGTATCACTTGCCTACAAGACCGGTATCGCTAAAATCGTGGTGACTTATCCTGAAGGGACCAGAGTTAAACCTGGCGAGACCAACGTGACGCTGGGTGGTGACGCGCAGTACAACAAGATCGAGCTGGCGCTGGATTCTCCTGAAAAGGCAAGCGTGAAAGGTTCCATCACAGTACCTGCCATTGTTGACACTGTGAAATGCACATCTACCGCTTACATCGCCGTTTGGCCTGTCGGCGGAGAGTACACCAACACAAATCTTATCTCTCACATCCAGACAACCACTTACGGCAATGCCCTTGAGGTTACGGATATCCAGGCCGGCAAGACCACCGAGATTGTTCAAGGAGTTGACGCCAAGGAATTCAACTATTGGATTGATGATAAGCAATATACTGTTTCCGGTGTCTATGCCAAGATTGAAAGCGCAAGCAATTGGATCAGCGTAAAGGATGGTGTCCTCACCGTTGAGGAGAACAAGACCGGCAGCGTGCGCGTCGGAAAGGTTGTGCTTGACAACGGCCACACCTACATCTTCACCCAGATCGGTGTCAACGACTTCAAGGGAAGCTGGACGCTCTACTCAAAATTATTTGACCCTAACAAGACACTTGGCAAGGGCAACACCAATGCGGACAAGACTGTTGTCACGTTCGGCGAGCCGCGTCAGAAAGAGACTCTGAAGGACGCTGCCGGCAAGGAGCACACCAACAATCTCGGCATCAAGGGACTCTATCTTGATTCAGTTCTGGATGCTTGTGTCGAGATTGATTACAATGAAAGGACAGTCAAATTCGGAATATTCTTTGACCGCCGCGCCGCACAGAAAGCCGCTGACGGAAAGTTCTGCACATATATTCCTGAATGCTCAGGTGGCAACGGTTGGGGCAACTACAACTTCGCTCCTGGTGACAAGGCGTTCTCTGACACTAACTACGAATGGCTGTGGTTCACTGTCAGTGAGGATCTGAAGACCCTGAAGTATCAGTATTACAAAGCAGGTCAGAAGACCAGCAACGGCAAGTACTACATCTGCGGAATCTCTATTCCTAAGGCCACTTCGACCGACAAGGCTACCATCGCAGGCAGCTATGACGTGATTTATCAGGCCAACTACAACGGAAGCAACGAAGAAAGTATGTACTTCAAGAAATAATCCCGCTTTCAGTGAACCTTATAAAAGGAGGCGACCGGAATCCCGGCCGCTTCCTTTCGTTATGTTTGGTACCAATCCAATCGGTCATGGGTTCATCGGCTTGTGCTTGGGAACTCTGAATATATGATTTCACCGACATATTCGGAATTTCGCAACGGATTCCGCTGGTTGGCGATAGAGATTTTGGGATTGCCACTTATTTTTCGTCGTGTGGAAACCGTCCGTTAAATTTGCCCGGTAAAATGAAATTGACAAGTCGGCCCAAAAGCAACTTGACGGCTTGGTCAATGACTATAAAAAACGAAACGGACATGACAAGACAAAAAGGACGGTTGCTGGCGATTGACACCGGATCGACATCAACCAAGATAGGATACTTCATTGACGGAGAACTGGCGTTTGAAGAGAACCTGCTGCACCGCGCCGAGGATCTGGCGAGATTCAAGGATGTGATGGAACAGGAGACCCTGCGGCGTGATGACTTGCGAATGTTCATGCGAGGGAAGGGAATCCATGCTCAAGACATCGACATCATCATGGCTCGCGGCGGGCTTTTCTATCCTGTTGTCACGGGGATATATTCGGTGAACGAGGACATGAGAGAGGTGCTGCGTAGTTGCAAGTACGGGCGTCACGCATGCAATCTGAGCGCGATCATCGCTGATGACCTTGCTAAGGAAGTGACTGATAAGAATCTTGCAAGAGGGGTTGGGATGCCATTCGGGGCTTGCAAGGCCTATATTGCCGATCCACCCATGGCAGACGAGATGCTGCCGGAATGCCGCGTGGGTGGTCTGCCGGAGTTTCAGAGAAGGCCGTTTTTCCATGCTTTGAACTCCAGGGCGGTGGTCAGACGCTACCTCAGGGATCACGGGCATATTCATAATGACATCACTGCGATTGTCGCCCATATCGGTGGCGGAATCACGGTCACCCTGCACAGGAACGGGAAGGTGATAGATTCCAACAACGGAGTGGGAGGGGACGGGCCGTTCACCCCGGAGCGGGTGGGTTCTTGCCCTGGTTTCCAATTGGTAGACCTTTGCTTCAGCGGTGAATATTCAAAAGCCGAGATCAAGAAGAAACTGATGGGGCATGGAGGAGCCGTGGCGTTTTTCGGCACAAATGACCTTAAGGAAGTCATCCGTATGAGAGATGGCGGCGACATCCGAGCGAAAGTCTGGATGGAGGCGTTTGTCCTTAATATAGCCAAGTATGTCGCGTCAGAGGCAGCGGATGTTTCCGGAAAGGTGGATGTGATCCTGCTGACGGGTGGGGGAGCCTACGGGCAAGGCATCGTTGAGGGAATCCGTCGGAGGGTGGAGTTCATGGCTCCTGTTGAGGTTTATCCAGGAGAGTTTGAACTTCAGAGTCTTGCCGAGCATGGCTATGACATTCTGTCCGGCGACGCCACTGTGCTTTCCTACGACAAAAACGCTCCGGAACCAGATCCGTTTGTTTAGAAAACCAGCTTCTGTCCCCGGTAATAATCCAGCAGTTTGGCCGAGAACAGGAACTCGTAGCGGGCTCTGGCCAGATTCGATTCGGATTCCAGAAAACTGTCGCGGGCCTCGTTGAACTCAGTGATGTTGGCCTTGCCGTTCTCGTACTTCGCAAGCACGAGTTCGTACGACTCTTTGGCGCTGGTGTCGGCGTCCAGACTTGAGCGGAACTTCTCCTGAGCGGCCACAGCGTTGTAGTAGGCCTGCTGTATCTCCTTGTAGAGGCTTTTCTTGCTGTTCTCCAGCTGGAGCATCTGGTTTGCCCTCGAAAGCTCGGCTGAGCGGATCTGGTTTCTGGTCTGGAAGCCGGAGAAGATCGGAATGCTGAGGCTGATGCCCAGATACTGGCTGAAATTGTTCTTGATCTGGTCTGCGAACGGGTTGCTGGAATGGCTGCTCATCGTGTAGTAGTTGGTTCCAAGGCCACCGCTTGCCATAAGGGAAGGCAGATGCGCCCCCTTGGCGTTCTTTATTGAATATTCAGTCGCATCCAGCCGGAACTGCTCGGCCTGGATCGAAGGCTTGCATGCAACCGCCTGGGCATAAATGTCTTCCGGGTCACTCAAAAGCAACCCTTCAACCGAAACCGAAGGCCGGACTATCGAAAACCCTTCAATGTCTGGGAGTTCCAGCAACTGGCTGAGATCCAGCAAGGATAATCTTAAACTGTTGGCTGCCTGCGTCTCGGCAAGGCGGCTCTGTCCCAACGCCGCTTTCTGCTGCGCCACTTGAACCTTGCTGGCCTTGCCGCTGGCCTCCATGGCCGAAAGCCTTTCGACCTGAAGCGAGTCGATGCCTACCTGATTTCGGGCCACATCCAGCAGCTCCATGTTGTAGAGAATCTGCACGTAAGACTGCGCCACCGCCACACTCACATCCTCGCGGGCTTTCTGGAAGTCCGCTGTCACGGCCTTGAGATTCAGTTCGTTGTACTTGATAGAGTTGTTTATCCTCAACCCTTGGAACACTGGAACCGAGGCTCCCAGACTGATTCCGGTGCTGGTCGTGTTCGTGTTGGAGTACGTGTTGTCGGCGGTCAGACCTCGTCCGAACGAGAAATTCTCGCTGGCACTGGCGCTCACGTCCGGCAGACGGCTGTTTCTGGATGTGTTCAACTGGATTTCCTGTTGCTTGACCTGAATTTCCTGCTGTTTGAGGGAGATGTTGTTCTCAAGAGCGTGCTCAATGCAGTCCTGAAGCGTCCAAGGTCTGCCGTCCTGCGCGGAAAGCCCGACTGTCACGAGCCCCAGCGCTATCAATGAAAATATTCTTTTCATAGCCCCTACTTCTTTTCTGTGAATATCTGGTTTCCGCGGACTTTCTGATCCTTGCTCAATCCGCTCTTCACCTCAATCTTGACACCGTCGCTGAGGCCAGTGGTCACAGGCTGACGTTTGTACTGCCCGTTACCTTCGGCCACATAGACGAATGTGGAATCTTTCTCGAACGAGATCGCGGCCTCCGGCACGGCCAGAACTGAATCGACGCGTTCCAGAGTGATCTCTGCGTTGGCGCTGTACCCCGAACGGATTTTCACGCTGTCAAGCTGACTGACCCTGGCCTTGATCTCAAACTGGTTGGCGCCGTTGTTCTGCACGGCCTTCGGGGAAATATATTCAAGGACAGCGTCCATTTCCACGCCCTGCACCGCTCCGATGGTGATCTTCATCTTCGTGCCTTCATCGACCTTGCCGACTTCGGTCTCGTCCAGATTGCCTTTGAAGATCAGGTCGCTCATGTCGGCCACCGTGGCGATTGTTGTCCCGTCGTTGAAAGTGTTGCTCTGAATCACCGAGTTGCCGACCTTGACCGGCACGTCCAGAATCAGTCCGGTGATTGTCGAACGGATCAGCGTGGAGCTGGCCGTGGCGTTGCGCTTTGACACACCATCCCTGACAACCTCCAAAGACTCCTCGGCGGCCTCTTTCTCCTCCTTGGCCTGATCGAGAGCCTGACGCATCTGGTCATATTCCTCAGCGCTCACCAACTGTTTGTCGTAGAGGGCTTTTTCCCTGACGAAGTTGGTCTGCGCCTGTTCCAGATTCAATTCGGCGATTCGCAGACGGCTCTGTGCTGAACTGAGTGAGCCCATCTCCGGAATGACCTTGACCTTGGCGATCACCTCGCCTTCCTTGACCTGATCTCCGGCTTCCTTGTAGATCTCGGAGATGATCCCGCTGATCTGTGGCTTGATGTTCACCTCGTCGCGCGGCTCGATGGTGCCGGTGATTAGGGTTGTCTTCTTGATGTCGGCGATTTCGGCTGAAAGTTCCTCGTAGCGGATTTCCTGCGGACGGGACTTTTTCCAAAGGAAGAAGAATGTGCCTGCGAACACCAGAATGACGGCGGCGAACAGAATGTACTTGAAATACTTTTTCATATTGCTTGACTTTTTATTTCTGAATATGTTTGATAGTCTTTTATTCTTTAATATACTTGCTAATCCTAAAACATCATATTTCCTACTCATCCCTCATGGCGTCCACCGGCTTGATGCTCATAGCTCTGGCGGCAGGGGCGAGGCCGGCCACAACTCCGAGAACCGTCAGGCCGAGGAGAGTCCCGACAGCAGTCCAGAAACTGATCTGGAACGGTGCCTGAAGGATGCCGTCTGTCGTGAACGCCAGCTCCAATCCTTGCAGGATCAGCACAGAGAACAGCAGGCCGAGCATTCCGGCCACGGCTGTCAGAAGGATGCTTTCCCAGATGATCTGCGAGAGGATCATCTTAGGAGTGGCTCCGATAGCCCGACGGATTCCTATTTCGGTTGTGCGCTCACGCACGGTGACCATCATGATGTTCGAGACTCCTATGATTCCGGCCAGAAGGGTTCCGATTCCGATCAGCCAGATCAGAAAGTTCACACCCTTGAAGAGACTGTCCACCATCATGTAGAACATCTCGGTGTTGAGGACGCTGACAGCCTGCTCGTCGGTCGGATCGATGTAGTGGTTGCTTGCTATGGCCTTCCTGATCTTCGGGATTATGTCGCTCATCACTACCCCTTCCTTCGCGGTCACCGCCATGATCTGCACCTTGTCTCCCATGTTGTATACCGACTGGACAACCGAAATCGGGATCACGACAGCCTCAGTCTGACGTCCTCCGAAACTTATGACACTGTGCTCGTTGTAGTCAACTCCTATCACTTGGTAATATGCCGGGCCTATCTTGATTCTTGTCCCGCATGGATCCTCTCCTTTGGAGTATAGGTTCTCATAGACTTGCTTTCCGATCACGCAGACCTTGCGTTTCTGTGCCACGTCCATCTCGTTGATGTAGCGCCCGTAAACTATTGTCGGAGTCTCTATCTTGGCGAAATCTGCTTTCAACCCTTTGACGTTGCACCTTGAGGACCTTTCTCCGTAAGTGACATCACCTCTGGACCAACTGAAGCATTGAGGGGACACGACATCCAGATCTGATACCTTCTCCTTAAGGATGTCCACATCCTTGATGTTCATCTCCCAGTACCTCCCCTTGTTGAAGCCTTTATAGGGTTTTGTGGTGTTCTGGGACCAGATCATCGCCGAATTGGAAGCGAACCCTCCCATCTGCTGGTTCAGCATTACCTTGAACCCGTCTCCGCCTCCCAGCAGAAACAACAGCATGAATATTCCCCAGAACACTCCGAACCCCGTAAGCAGGCTCCGGCCCTTGTTGCGGGTCAACGTGTCTATAATCTCCTTAAATCTGTCTATGTCAAAAATAATCATCTGAATAATCAATTAATATATTCGTCATTCGCTGCGGAGGGCTTCGATGGGGCGGACCTTGGCGGCTTTGCGGGCGGGGGCGAGGCCGGCGAGGGTGCCGGCGATGATCAGCAGGATCGTGGCTCCGAAGCAGACGTTGAGGCCGACAGTCGGGTCTTTGAACACCGTCTGCTTGAACAGGCCAAAATCCATCACCATATTTCCGGAAATATGATCGAGCCACTCGTTGGCCAGAACTCCGAGCACCATTCCCACGTAGCCGAAGAATGCCGTGATGATGATGCTTTCCGAGATGATCAGTTTCAGAATGGCCCAAGGACTCGCTCCGATCGCCTTCCGGATTCCGAACTCGTGTGTGCGTTCCTTGACAGAAATCAGCATAATGTTCGAGACGCCAACGATGCCGCTGAGCAGAGTCAGGATTCCGATGATCCAGAGAGCCGTCCGGATCATGGACATTCCTTTCCCCATCTGCATGTTCATTGTGAAGAGGTTCCATATTCCTATGGCGCCTTTGTCATCCGGTGCGGTGTTGTGGTTCTTGCTGAGCGCTGTCCGTAATTTGTCTTCGAATGCCTCGTTCGCCTCTATCGTCTCCAGGTCGTGGAAGGAGAAATAATATTCATCAATGTCCTGCCCACGGTTGTAGATTGTCCTTAATGTCGTGATCGGGGTGTATATATTAACGTAACCCTGATTGTTCGGTCGGGTGATGCCGATCACCTGATACATAGAAGTCCCGATCTTGACATACTCTCCGATCAACGCCTTGGCCTTTTCCGCCTTTTGCATGGCGCTTAGTCCGGTTTCCCTTTCTCCGTCTACGCCGAGCAGTTCTCTCGCATCGTTGCTGTCAATGACGATGACCCTGCGCTTCTCCTTGATGTCCACATCGTTGATCGGGCGGCCGAACATCAAGTCTATCTTATTGACCCTGAAATGCTCGGGGCTTACACCTGTAAGTTGCCTGACAATATATTCCTTGCCATGGCTCGCCGTGACGCTGGATTGGAAGAGGATTGTCCCGGCTTCCTCCACTTTGTCTGCGAAATCAGGACCAAGAGTGATTTCCACATCCTTGTCATTCAGTTTTATCCGCCGGCCCTCCTGCATTCCTTTGTAGGCTTTATTGGTTCGGCCTCCCCAGACGTTCATCGTGTTGGTCATGTAGTCGTTGTTGTTGCTCTCGAGGGCGTGGATCAGACCATTTCCCGCTCCCAGCAGAAAAATGAGCATAAGTATTCCCCAAGCCACGGCGAAGCCGGTGAGGGCGGTGCGGAGCTTGTTGCGCCGGATGTCGCTCCAGATTTCTTCAAACAGATCCCTCATCGCTTATTTCATTATTGTGCCTTCACCGAACGGTGACGCGTCGTGATGTATGTTCTGTTCTATCTTGCCGATGACTCCGTCCTTGATGTGGATGATGCGGTTGGTGAAGTTGGCAACTCCGCTCTCGTGAGTCACCACGATGATGGTCATGTTCTCTTTTTCGTTAAGCTCACGGAGAAGATCCATAATCTCCACGGAAGTCTTTGAGTCAAGGGCTCCCGTCGGCTCGTCGGCGAGAATGATCTCCGGCTTTGTGATCAGCGCCCGGGCGATCGCCACCCTCTGCTTCTGTCCTCCGGACATCTCGTTCGGATAGTGGTCCGCCCATTCCTTAAGGCCAAGTCTTTCCAGAAACTCCATCGCCATCTTGTGCCGTTTCTGTCGTCCGACACCCTGATAGAACAGAGGCAGTTCGACATTCTCGGCCGCAGTCTTGAACCCTATCAGATTGTAAGATTGGAATATGAATCCAATCATCTTGTTCCGGTACTCGGCCGCTTTGGTCTCGCTGAGGTTCCAGATGAGGTTGCCGGCGATGCGGTACTCACCCGAATCGTAGTTGTCCAGGATTCCAAGAATATTCAGAAGAGTGGATTTCCCCGATCCCGACGCTCCCATGATGGAGACGAACTCTCCTTTCTCTATGGTAAGGTCAATGCCCTTCAGCACGTGCAGAGGCTGCGCGCCCTGATAGGTCTTGTTGACATCTTTCAGTTCAATAAGCATTTGGTTGTTATCTTTTGCCCGTAGGGCTGTTGTTCCCTTTTCGGCCACCGTGCCGTTTTTCCCAGCCGCCAAGTTTGCGTTTGCTGAGTTTCTCGAAACATCGAGGTACCGCTTTTGTGTATTAGTTTATTAATACACTGTAAAGATAGGTATGTTTTCCGATAATGCAAAAGTTTTTTATAGGAAAATCACTAATCCTGGAAAATAACGTTTCAGCGCCTGATTAGTAACAAATCACACGCCAATTCCTTAAAAATGCTTATTTTGCGGATTGAGAAATCTTTCACTCGAACGTGTAGAGGATGTCCCATCCGAAGTTCTCTCCTCTGTCGAGTCTTATCGGCATATAAGGCTCCACACAGGCCACACGAGGATTTGCCCAGAACACTATGTGGTGGAGCGGTCTTGAGCCTTGGACATCTACACTGTGCGGTCTGCCGTCGGAAGAATCGTCCTCGCTGACGCGGAATGAATATGGCGTGTCTCCGCCCGAGGAATGCAGATCACCCATATATACAGATGGAGGAACTACCGGAGCGCTGAACCTTATGCCGTGGCCTTCGAGAGCGACGTTGTCATATTCAGATCTCCAATTTCCGGTTGGTTTGTAAGGGAAATCAATCTTTCGCCCCTGACCTACAGGGACGCCGCCGAATGTGAAAAAATTGTGATTGTAGGAATATCCCTCAAGCGGGGCGGCGGCTTCCCATGTCAAGCGGTGGGAGATTCTCATCGAGCCGCCACTCAGCAGCGTGATCTTTTTCTCATAAGAATATATTCCTTTAAGAATATGACGGAAAACAACTTCAGAATCAGACATATTCACATCTCTTTGCCCTTCGTCCGCAATCGGGTAGAGACGGAACCAGTCGTAGGGTTTGTCATCGGGACGAAGGAGAAGCCCTACTCCGGGTTTCACGAAAGTGCCTTCGGGTTCGACTCCGTTGAAATCCACTGTCACAAACTCCTCAGATGGACCGCGCACATGATCGTGGACGCGGATGTCTTCGATGTCCGACCATCTGTCCGCGAACACGTAGCCGTCCTTGACTATGCGGTGGAACACTCCGGACCAATCGAACCGGGTGCCTCTGTAATCGACACCCGGCTCGCTGATTTCGACCTTAAGGCCTTCTTTCTTCAGAATGATCATACCGCCATCATTTCAAGAATCCTCTTGTCCGTGTCCCTGTCCGCACAGATGGACTCTCCGTCGGCCGACCTGCGGGCCAGTTCCCGAAGGCCGCTGAATGTCGCATCGCTGATGTCGCTGACAGAACTGATTTTCTTAAGTGTCGGCACCATGGAGAGCGCCGCTTCGAGACTGTGTCCGAAAAGTTCGTATGAACGAGATATCTGACCGCCTAAAAGCAATCTGTTGACGCCCAACTTTTCAAGAATCGGGGCGATCGCCTGCCCGAGAATATTCCCGCATTCATCGAACCGTGCCATGGCTTCCTTGTCTCCTCCGAAAGCCCTCCCCGCCAGTTCTTTAACCGTAATTCCTTCATACCCACGGAGGAAGCCTCTCTTGGAAACATAGTCCTCAAGGATTCCGTCACGATAAGGGCGGTTGTAGATAGGAACGAGAGGGGAACCCAGCTCATTGGTAAGCAGACATCCGTCCTCAGCCATGGCAAAGCCGAGTCCTGTCCCGAGAGAGACGAGAGCGACCTTGTCGAACCCTTCGCGTCCGGTCTGTTCGAGCTCTCCGAGAAGCATCACGTTCACATCGTGCGCGAAACTGCACGTCTCAAGCCCTGCAAGGTCCTGAAACCTTTCTCCATAGACTGACGCGAACTTATGCTTCATCAGAAACGTTCCGTCTGAATATCTGAACGGCCCCGGAATGGCCACGGAAGCCGCGTCATAGTCCTTGACCGCCTGCCTGAGGGAAGAGACGATCTCCTCCCTCGGGCCAGCCGAGTCAATCGGGATTTCCCGCCCGTCGGAGCATTTGATGAATGTTCCCCCTATGTCAAGCAGGATCGTTCTGGTAGCCATCTCTAAGACAAGTCTTGTGGATGCGTATCGGTTCCTTTCCAAGGTTCTCGATGACGTACCTGCCCATGTCGGCTGGGACGCACACGATTTCCATGAACTCCATGTCGAAGTGGCGTTCAGGGTGTTCCACACTGCGCACACGCACTTTCTCACCGTCCACGAGTGTGAGGACGTGGAATTTCTCTCCCTTTGTGTCCTGTTCGCACCTGTTCTCGAATTCGAGACGGCGGAGCGAGATGTACATCTGCGGATTCTCTCCGAGAACATATTCCTCCCAACCGTCACCGCTTGCATCCAGACGTGGCTTCTGGACAATGTATTCAGGGCTCTGAGGATCGTGGATCACCGAGGTCCTGCGGTCCTGGCGCACGTTCAGCTCACCGAGGTGGGTGTGGATAGGACGCTGCTTGCCGTCGAAGTCAAGGCGAAGGTAGTCGTACATCTTGTAGGTGTAGCTGCCGATGGTGAGGGAGCCGATCTCAAGGATGACCTGATTGCGTCCGCTGGAGTGGATCGTTCCGGCGGGAAGCATCACCTGAAGGCCTGGGACGGATTCCTCATAGCTGACGTATTTCATGTAGTCACATGGCTTGTGCTCGGTGTCGGCGGCTTCGATCTCCTTAAAGAACGCCGGAATGTCGGCGTCGTCGCGGAATCCGATGAAGGTCTTCGCCTCGTGTCCGGTCACTACCACATAGTAGCTCTCGTCCTGACGGCCGAACTCATTATAGTTCTCGATGTTGAATTTTCCTCCGGAGTGGCACTGGATGGACATGTTACCGGTTGAATGGTAGCTATCGTCCCAGTTGAAGCGGATAGGGAAGTAGCCTTGGTACTTCTTCACGCAGTCCTCACCCATCAGGTTGACACCCTCCTTGTGGACGAAAGAGCAATAGTTTATGTCGAGAAGTTCCTCTCCCGCCTTGACAAGCACGCTGACCTCCATCGGGATGAAGTCAAACACCCAGGCTGCGTTCCTCATCTCCTTCGGCAGGTTCCGCAGTTTCTTCATGTACGTTCCACCCCACACTCCTTCGAGATAGCACGGCTTGGCGCGGAACGGGTATTTCACGAGCTGGGCGCAGATGTCGGCGAACGCCTCGAACGGCATCATCTGGAGTTTTCCGGGATCGCTGTCGATGAAATACCAGTCTGGCACATTGTTGTCCCACAGTTCCTTACGGTTGTGAACGGCGTTCTCGAAGTCGCAATAGTAGCACCTGCGGATGACACGGTTGATGGCATCAGGGCGCTCCTTGCCGAGGTTTGAATATTCCCCACGTCTGATTCTGAGCATCGAAGTCTTCGGCGTGAGGTCGAAGAAACATTTGACATCGTAGAGATCGCGCAGTTCCGGGATGAGACAGCCGTAGCCATAGACGATCACAACCTTGCCTGGAGCCTTGGCGACTGGCACTGTTTTTCTGAATATTCCAACCTTTTCCTCGTCGAGCAGTCCTTTGTAGCCACCCTTGTAGATTTTGCCGTAGAGCAGCGTAGGGTCGATCTTGGTGTCCCAGATGAGAAGCGGGTCGATCATCTCGTCGATTTCCTTCCCGTCCTTGAGGGTGGACTTGTTGGCGTCGATTGTTTCCCATTCAAGTCCGAGTATGGTAAGTTCCCTTGCGAGGAGATTGATGAAAACTGTCCAGTTCGCCGTTGTGTAGCCGTCGAGAGCCACCACAACTCCTTCTTTTCTCGCCTGTCCGGCGATTGCCGCGACAAATTTCCTGGCCGCCATCGGAGCGCCTGAGCAGATGGAGCCTACTGTCTTTTCTGAAAGTTCCGGACGATTGACCGGTTTCGGGTCATCGTAAGGGAACGGGTTGTACATAAAACTCATGTATTCCTGCTGTTTATTTATTTGATATTGTAAAATTCAAAGCCCATGATCTCCGCGAAGTCCTCAAGTTCCTCGCGGATGTCACCGTCTACGATGGCATAATGCTGTGTGGCTCCGATCCGGAGGATACGTTCGAAGAGTTCCTTCACCGGAACAACCGGACGGAATATGCTGTGGCTGTAGGTCGCAAGCAGATGCTCTCCCGGAAGGCTCTCGGCCTGGAAGGTGATCAGCTTGTACTTCCCGTCCTCCTCATAGAGTCCGGCCACGGTCTTCATCCCCGGGCTGAACCGGTTCCATGCGAACGGAGCCCCGGCATATTTCCAACTGGTCTTGGCGAACCGCACGTCACGCGCGATGATGACGTTGTCCTGCCACTTAGGGTCGTTGTGGTCGTTAGGGCCGGCATGTCCTCCGGCGAAGGTTCCGAAGTCATCCTCGATGTGGAAAGGCTCGATGAAGTTCACATTCTTTCCGCTGATGAGCTTCATGATGTAAGTGATGAGACCGGCGGCGATGTCAGCCTCGGGAACGAGAACGCTGAGATGCTCGTTGAACCACTGCGGATAGAATCCAGCCCGGCATCCGGCGATGCGGAACGTCGCCTGGTCGATGTCGTTGTAGACATAGCAGTCGATGTCGTTCTTCTCGGCGAGTTTCTTTATACCCAGGGTGGCCTTCACGCATCCTATGAACTTGTCATATTCAACATCATCCATCATCCGGTATTTTGACGTGAGTTCGTCGGCATATTCCTTGACCTCCGAGTCGCTGAGATTCTCGATTTCGGTTCCGTAGTCGCTGTACGGGAGATAGTGGATTTCGGGTCCTATCTTTGTGAAGAGGTCGTAGTTGTCTATGTACGTGCTCCACATGGCCTCGTTCATATTGGCCATCAGTCCGACATTGGAGTCGCGGAGAATCGTGCGTGTCTTGGCGGCCTTTGCGAACGTCCTGACCTTTTCAGTGATCTGCTCACGCGTGCCCATCACTGTCTTGACATTCTTCCTCGGAACACGGCGCACACTTCCCGAGCCCTCAAGAGAACCCACGAGGGTTCCGGCGCAGAGATAATCGACAAAATCGTCCTCGTCAAGTGTGGTCTCGAACGTCATCTTGGGCTTGGCCACATTGCAGAATATCATCGGGATGTCCGGACAATCGCGGAGGAACCTGATCCATGCGAAATCCTCGCTCCAGGAGAGGAACTCGGCGTAGATGAAATCGACCTTCTCGTCGTAGAAGAGATCCATCGCTTTCCGGGCGTCTTCCCTTTCGTAAACTATGCCCGGATCGACAATGTCCAGAAAATCCATCGAGGCTTTTATGTCTCTTACCGCAATTTCCTTGCGTTCACCGTATGTCCCGCGCTTTGGTCCGCTGAGATTCTTGAAACGCGGTGACGCTATGAGCAGGAGCCCCGCTTTGGCCTTACGGTCTTTTTGACACTTTTCCATAATATTATCTTAATTTATTGAAATCCTTATTGTAACACATTTTGGCAACTATCAGTGTGACTATGCCTGCCGCGAGCCAGATCACGGCGAGGATAGGGAATGTCGCGGAGAGGCTTCCAAGGCTCTGTTTCAAGGCTCCGAGAACCACCGGAGCAAGCGCGCCGACCGCGAATCCGGTCATGATCATGGCGCTTGAGCAGGATGCGTGAAGCCTTTCCGGAGTGACGTCATAGAGGACAGCGTAAAGGTTTCCGTCGAAGAATGCGCGGAAGAAGCCCCACCCGGCGAACATCAGATAAACGAGCCAAAGGGATGACTTGCCGCCCATGAAGAACAGGAAGACAGCGCCTCCGATGAGTCCGATGCCCTGAAGAACCATCCTGAGGGACGGATTCCGGGCAGCCAGCCTGTCCGAGACGGCACCGGCGATCAGCACCCCGACAAACGCGGCCACGTAGGTGTAGAACATCGAATTGAAACCAGCCGCGGCCTGATTCTGACCGAATTCCTCCTGTAGGTAAGCCGGAACCCAAGTCATATAACCTGTGATCACGAATATGAAGCAGCTGAATCCGATCGTGAGCATCAGTGCGGTCGGGGTGGTGAAGACAGTCTTGAATCCGTCGAAGAAGCCCGGCTTGGTCGCTGAGGCGTCGGCCTTGGCGGCTGTCTGAGCCTCAGCATTTCCGTCAGAGGTCTGAGGCTCCTCCTTTTTGTCCTTGAGCCTCAGAATCATGACCGCACCCCAAACCACTCCAGCCGCGCCGAAGATGATGAATGAATATTTCCACCCGAGAGAGTCGGCGATGACCCCGGCCAGCCAGCCGGCGAGTATCACACCGACATAGTATGCTGTCTGATGGATGGACATAGCCCTCGCCCTTGTGTCTGTGTGGTATTGTCCCAGAAGGGAGTAGTTGGCCGGGCCGAACATGGCCTCGCCGCCACCGGTCGCCACAGAGCGGAGAATCACCAGCCAGAAGAAGCTTGTCGCAAGTCCTGTGAACATCGTCGCCACACTCCAGAAGATTATGCTGGCGGTTGTCACCCATTTGCGGCTGAAACGGTCGCCCGCCCAACCTCCAACCGGCACCATGATGGCGTAGAAGAGATTGAATATCGTAGCGATGAGCCCGACCGATGTGTCCGTCAGGTTCAGGGCGTCACGTATCGCCGGCAGCACTGTGTTGAACACCTGCCTGTCGCCTTGGTTCAGGAGGTACGCCATCCATAGGATGAGCAGCACCTCCCATTTGTACCACTTGCTGTTTTTCATAATCATCGTTTTTCAAATAACATGACCGCAAGGTCGAACTGACCGAGTGTGGCCTTTGTTCCGTCAACCTTCGCCGAACCAGTGGTCATCGCTTCCACGAACCTGCAGCCAGGCACATCGATCTTTGTGCTGAGGGTGCGCGGTTTCCCGGTCCGCTGGTTGGCGACAACCACAGCCATCTTTCCGTCTTCCGCGATGAATGAGCGGGCGTCGACTTCGGCGTTGCTGCTGGAGAATCCGAGAGTGTCATTGTAGCGTCCAAGCAGCAGACAGTCCTTGAAATGCTCCTTGATGGCGTTGGCCTGCGCAAGATATGCCTGATACACAGGAGTGTCGGCGATGATTCCTCTGCAGCGCCAGATTTCGATGTCGTTGCGCTGACCGTCGAGTATGGTGTTGTTCACGTGACGCGGAACATCCTCGTCGTCCCTCAGCCCTCTGTCCGTGAAGACAATCTCGGGGAATGTGAAACGGAAGAAATTGATCCATCTGTCCGGGCCGTCGTTGGCAGGATAGCCGTGGGTGTAGTCACAGTACTGGCAGAGAGCGTCAACCGTACCTTCGGCTCCGAGAGCGAAATCCGGAGCCTTTTCCGCATAGCGGTCACGCAGAAGTTTCAGGCATTCCGCCCTCTTCCTGATGCCGTAGGTGTCCGGGACCGGAAACTCGCGGGATGTGTCCCAGTTCGTGCTTTCCGACTCGATGTAGCCGAGCTGGTCGAAAAAGACGCTATGGGCTCCGAGTCCATACGCACGGTCCTGAAGCGAGAAGAGCACTTCGTTCCACCTCGGATCCATCATCGTGGCCACGGCAAAGGTTCTCTGGTCATATTCCCCAAGCCAGGTTCCCTGTCCAGTGAACTTGTAGCGTTCAAGGATCTCCGAGCCGGTGTTGTCGTGTCTGCAAACCTTTGACCCCATTCCGCTGCGGTAGAAGCGGCTTTCGCGGTCGATAAGCTTTCCGTTGTAGTAGAGCAGAAGGTGATTGCCGTTGCCTTGATACTCAGCGATGGCCTTTTTCAGAGCCTCGTCTCCGCCCTGACTCTCGTCAGGAGTGTAGTCAGGGTTGCCGTGGTCCATTCCTTCCGCCCACCAGCCGAAGAGGAAGAGGGCGTTGCAGCCGACGCTCTGGCCGGATGCGTCCACTTTCCCGTTGAGGTCTGGGTACTTGAACAGGTACTCACCGTATTGGTGCTTGAAGATCACCCTCTGCCAGCTCTTCATCTCGCGCACCCACCGAGGGGTCTCCCTATGGTCCCACCAAGTGTCCACCCAGTCCCGGTAGATTCTTGAGGCCTTGTGCCATGTGCCTGAATATGGCGCTATCACGTTCGCCTCGCATTCCCAGCTTTCCCCGCAGAAGCAGTGAGGGTACTTGTAGAATCCGAATTCGAGTATGTCATATTCACCGGAGGTCTCGTCCCTGTAGACCCTGAGCCCGTGCCATGTGTCCTGGAACGTGTCATCGTGCGAGCCGAAGTAAAGCCCCTGATTCTCTCCGAAGAGTCCGAAGCAGTTCATGAAGACTTTCGCTCCGTATTTCACGTTCCTCTGCCTGAACACCTGCTCGGGTTTCTTGTAAGGAGACGAGCTCACCTTGTTTATTGTCTTGAGAGGGTTGTCGAACAGCATTCCGCCGGCTTCCGAGGTATAGAGTTTATGGTCAGAAGGCAGCCGCGCGTCCCTGAGAAGCGGGTACTGGAACTCACGGATGACGGTGTGAGGCTCGTTGTTGCAGACGGTCGAAGCGTATCTGACCTTGTCCTTTTCCAACGTGATGTCGAGCCTTACCTGCATGTCAAGAGTCTTCCCGTCCGCCGTGATCTGCGGATAGAACACCGAGATCCTGTTCCCGACGGCGCTGACCTGAGGATTCTGCTGTGTCGGAATCACCTGAATCTCCTTTTCGTATGTGGCGTCATAGTAAAGCCTCCACATATACCCGCCGGCGGCATATTCCTGCCCGGTCCTCTCGTTCCTCAGACTCAAAAGATCTCCGCCCTTTCCTATCTTCACGGAGATATTCTCGTTCTTCAGGCAATATGTTCCGTCTTCAGGAACCTCGTTTATAGTGAAATCGACGTAAACCGGGCAATGGTCCGAAGGGTAGAGCCCGTCATATTTTCTTGTGTCGCAGACATATCTCTGAGGGGTTATGCCATTTCCTCTGAAATAGACAAAGTCTATCCTTGGGGCGTTTTCCATGTCTGTGCCGACATTGTGGTTGTTGAAGGTTCCTTTTGTTCCCTCTTTCTCGATTGCCGTGAGATAGGAGTCCGACCACCAGCCTCTCAGTATCGCTGATTCGGGACGTTCCTGACGTGTGTTGAGGTCGCCGACAAAGAAAGACGGAAGGTTTTCGGGATTATATTTTTTCGCGCGTTCGACCACCATCGGCGCGAAATGCAGACGAGCCTCTTTCCCAAGAGGAAAATGGCTGACCATCACGAATATACGTCTGCCGCTTGGCTTGTGCAGCATAGTCGCGCAGCAGGCTCCTCTCTTGAATTTGACCTCGTCCCAGCCTGTGGAGATCTCGTCAGGAGTCTCTGAGCACCAGAAGTGGTGGAAATCTAGAATTTCGAAAACATCCGCCTTATAGACTATGGCCTGAGCCTTGATGGATCCTTTGCCCTCGCTGTCATACGGACTGAAGGTCCGCCATTTATAATTTCCTCCCTTGGAGCCGACAAGAGCCGGCAGCTGGCTGAACATGGTCGTGTCCACCTCTTCCGCCGCGAACACATCCATTCTGCAGTCCACAATCGCCCGCGCTAGCCTGTCCCTGCGCTTTTCCCAGGAATATTCCTCCTTTCCGATGTCCGAACGCCATAGATTGAACGTCCCGACCCGGATATTGATTTCCGGCTCCTCGTTTGTCGGAAGAGCCTTAGGCGCTGTCGATGCTGACCCAGCCCCGAGAAGTGGAAGGGCTATTGCAGAGAGAATTGAAATCACTGATATTCTGTTCATTAATGACTGAATTGTTAGAGAATTGTGAATTTGGCCATTATCGGATAATGGTCTGAAATATATTTTACGCCGTAACCGCCGCCGTTGACCGTGCGGAATTCGTTGGGAATCGCGTTACGGTAGAAGATGAAGTCGATTCTGGAGTTTCCCGAACCGCCGAAATTGTTGAAGCTGGGGATATCATCGCTGGCCAGTGCCTTGTCCCTTGCTGAAGACATCCAATCGAGATAAGGTTGGATACCGGCTTCCGGTTTCGAGCAGTTCATGTCCCCGACGATGAACACAGGTGCGTCCTCATCGCAGGCCTCCTTCATCCTGCCGACATTCAGCTCGGCGGATTTTGTCCTCGCCAGATTGCCTTCCACTGTGGAGTATAGCGGCATGTGGGTGTCGGCAAGGAAAAATGTCCTGCCGCTTCCCTTGTGCCGGAATTCCCCCCAGATGGTCGTGCGGTACTGGGTCTCGGTGTTCCATCCGTTGACCGATGGTTTGTTCGGGGTGGAACTGAGATAGAAAGATTTGCAGGCCACATTGTCAAGGACCTTAGTGTTGAACAGGATCACTGTGTTTCCACCTTTGCTCGTGCCTGTGTTCGGGACTTCGAGCAGCGCATAGTCCGGAAGCATCGCTGTGAGGTCTTTGCGCTGTGCGGTGGAGGCTTCCTGCATCCCGATGATGTCAGGGGCGGTCTCCTGAACCATTTTCCTCACGCTCTCCTTGCGGTTGCTCCACAGTCTGTCACCGGTGTCCCCTTTTACAAGGGAGTTCCTGATGTTGAACGACATCACGCTCAGTTTGAACGGGGTGTCATCCGGTTGTCCGCCATCATTCTCAGTGTTTTTCCCACATCCGGCAAGAGCCAGGGCCGCAAGGAGAGCCGCTCCGATTTTTTTAATATCCAACATTGTTGTCTTTCGCTAATTCAGGCATTACATTGGTTGTCGTGGTAGGAAGAGGCCAGAGATAACTCTTCGGAGCCACGAATTTTCTTTGCGAGAGTTTCACGGCATATTTACCGCTGGTGAAGAACTGGTCGCTTCCCTTGACCGTGACCGTGAAGTCCGGGCAGTCGTTCTCGTCAATCTCAGGGACAGCTCCCATGAACCACATTCCGTCATCCATGTACCTCCTCTGGTTCTTCTCGCTCTTGGCCGGCAGACCGTAGTTCGCCGCGTTGAGCACCTTCTCCGCGATTCTCCAGCGCCAGATGTCGTAGAGTCTGCGGTTTTCCCAGGCGAACTCCATACGCCTTTCCGCGCGCAGAACCTTGCGGAGAGACGCCTGGTCAGTTTCAGTGATCTTAGGGTACCCGTCGGAGGAGATGTCCTTTATCCCGTAAGCCCTCGCGCGCACAGCGTTCATGGCGTCGAGCACGCTGCCGTCAATCTCGTCAAGTTCGATTTTCGCCTCGGCATACATTTCAAGAACATCGGCATAGCGGAGAATTATCTTGTCATTCTCGGCCTCGAAAGGACTGAGCCAATCCTCGTCCACGTGCTTGCGGAGCACGAGACCATTGTAGGAGGCATACTGATTGCCTGTTCCGGAGATCAGGTAGGTTCTTGAATCATTGTTGTCGGTCATCTTGCCGTCACGGCCCTTCACCTTCGGCACGTCGAAACTAGGTTCGTAGATGATTCCCAGATGCTCTGTCCCATGCTCGACGATGGTCATCGCGCAGCGAGGATCACGGTTCTCGAACGGTTTGGCCGGATTGTAGACAGATGATTCGTCAATAGGCTTGCCCTGATTGTCATAGAACGCGCAGAGAAGATCCCAGGAAGGACAGCAGGTGCAGCAAGTCGCCGCTCCGGAAAGTCTCGGAAGTTTGGCTGTGGTGGCGCCTTTGTAGAGATACTCATACTTGCTTTCGGCAGAAAGTGACTTTGAGCGCGGAAGGACAAAGATGGCCTCCGGAGAGTTGTGTGTCCTCATCCTGAACAATTCTCCGAAGTTATCATGAAGGGTGTACCGGCCAAGGTCCATGACTTTCTTGGCGCTTTTGGCCGCGATGCCGAAAAGTCTGCGGGCCTCAGTCTCGTCACCGAGTCCGAACGTGTCCCATTTCCTGATGGATGCGATGTGGAGGGCGAAACGAGATTCCATTCCCCATGCGCTGCCCTTGGTGGCTCTTTGCACCTCACCTGAAACATAAGCGTCAGGAAGTAGTCCGGCAGCCTCTTCAAACTCGGAAATCACCCAGTCGGAAACCTCCCATCTGTCGCTTCTTGAGAGTTTGTAGGCCGCCTCGCGGTCTTCCTTGCGGTCGAAGTCCATATTCTCATCTACAAACACCGGCTTCCCGAAATGTGCGATGATCCTTGCATAGAAGCAGGCTCGGTAGAACTTGGCGTTGCCGAGTATCTCGTTGTACTTTGCCTCTGGAATATTGTCCTTTGCAGCCGGGAGTTCACGGATGACCTTGTTGCATCTGTTGATCCCTTTGTAGGAGATGTTCCACATCTGTGAGGAAAGCGGGAAGGAACCGTCCACGCCGTCCTTGAGATAACGGCTCAGGGAACTTCTGTTCGTTCCGTCATCGGTGAGCAGGTCAAGCTCGATCTGCTCGCTGTCACCCCACTCGTTCCTTTCCATCGGCCAGTACATCTGATGGAGCAGAGCGTTGAGGCACATGTCGAATTGTTCGGCGTTCTTGAACCAGTTGCCCGTGGCGGCCTGATCCTTGGGATTGAGATCCATGTCCGTGCAGGACACGGCTATGAGCGAAAGGCCGACGGCAAGGGATATTATTGTTCTTTTCATTATTCTGCGTTTTAGAAGTTGATTGAGACAGAGAACACAGCCGACTTGGTGATAGGGTAGGATGTCGTGCCCACCTCAGGATCCCATCCTGTCGGGTAGTGGCTGAATGTGAAGAAGTCGGTGAGCGTCACGCCGAGACGGAGGTTGCTGACCCTGATCTTCTGCATCCATTTGTCAGGGAAAGTGTACCCGAGGCTTATGTTCTTGATTCTCAGATAAGCCCCGTTGATGAGCCAGTAGTCGGAATATGCGTAGTTGCCGACAGTGGTGGTTGAACCGCCCGATGTCCATGAATATCTCGGATATTTTGCGTTGAGGTTCTGCTCCACCGTGTTCTTGTAGCTCCAGGACGCACCGCCCGCAAGGTAGGTCGGGAAGTTATAGACCTGTCCCCGGAGAGGCTGCACCATATAGTTGTTGAGGTAGCCGTTGCGCTTGCCAACCCCCTGGAACGTGAGGCCGAAATCGAACTCTTTCCAGAACAGATTGATGTTTCCGCCGAAGCAGAAGTGAGGAAGCGAGGATCCAAGGACCGTGCGGTCATATTCAGCATTGATTATTTCCGCCGAGCCCTCCGCGTCCGCAAGGTTCACGTAGCGGACATCTCCAGGGTATTGTGTCCCCATGCAGGCCGAGTTGTCAACCTCTTCCTGAGTCTGGAACAGGCCGTTGCTCTTGTAGCCATACCATGAATTGTATTCGACACCCTCCTTGATGATCTTTCCGGAGGAAATCACTTCCTTGCCCTGAATGTTGCCCATGGTCGAGACATCGTCTGAAAGGTTGAAGTCCACCTTGTACGTGAAGTCACCAATAGTGTCTTTCCATCCGAGGGTGATTTCCCATCCGTTCGTGTGCATCTCTCCGAGATTGTCGTAAGGGTTTGAAAGTCCGACGACCGGAGCCACAGGCACTTCTATGAGCATTCCCGAGGTCTTTTTGTAGTACCAGTCGGCTGTGAGGGTGAGCCTGTTCCTGAGAAACGCCAGGTCGAGTCCCACGTCTATTGTAGATGTCGTCTCCCATGTGAGGTCCGGAACGATGGCCGTGGACTGTGCGTAGCCGGTCACAGGGGTCACCTCGTCTCCGACATATCCGACAGGGTGACTCACGGAAAGCATTGACTGGTACGGGTAGTAACCGTTGATGCGTTCATTGCCGAGCTCGCCGTAGGAGACGCGGAACTTTCCGTGGTTGACCACTTTCTTCACCGCCTTCATCCAAGGCTCTTCCGAGAACTGCCAACCTGCCGAGCCGGAAAGGAATGTACCCCATCTGTGCCCCGGAGCGAAGCGGGATGTCCCGTCACATCTTACATTTCCTTGAATATAATAGCGTGAGCTGTAGTTGTACATAAGCCTCCCGAAGAACGAATTCCTTGCTAGCTCATGCACATTCGCGCTTTTCGCTGTCGCGGTGGCCGGGTTGCCGGCCTTGAGGTCTTCAATGAGGGCGTTCGGAAAATCTGAGTTGCCGGCGATGATCGTGTCGGTGTCGAGATAGTAGTTCTCATAACCTGCCATGGCCGTGAAGTTGTGCTTTTCAGCGAAGGTCTTCTGATAGTTGGCGTATGCCTGGAAAGTCCCTTCGTAAGTCCAGCCCCTTGACTCGTCGAGAGTGGTTGTGAGCGCTTCGGAAATGTACTTGGTGCTTGTCGTTTCCCCCGCATAATAGTATGGAGTCTGACGCCGGAAATCACTTTCGTGAGTGAACCCGAACTTAGGAGAGTACAGGGCGGTGATCGTGAGTCCTTCGACAGGGGTGGCGTCCAGCTGGAACTTGGCGGCCGAGCGGAATGTCCTGGTCTTGTCCTCACCACCGCTCATCATGGCCGCATAGATGTTGCTGGCGTCCTTGCCCGGAGCGTAGAGCCCGTCGGACCACACGGCAGGGTAGATTTGAGGCATATACCTCATTTTCAATGCCGGAGAAGAATGCGGGTCGAGCTTGTCTACATACCTGAACGAAACATCAGCCGACGCCTTGAGCCAATTGAATATCCGCAAGTCATTGTTGAGTCTCGCCGTGTAGCGTTTCCAACTCTGATTGGCTTTGTAGAGACCGTCAACGTCATCGAAACCGAAACTGAGGGACGAACGGAGTCTGTCCCCTGATACAGAAAGCTTGAGGTTGTGCGAGTGACGAAGCGCATTGTTCTTCAGAATCAAGTTCATCCAGTCAGTGATCGGGTAGGTGTCCGGATCCGCCGAATGCAGGGACATATAGTTGTCCACCAGGTCCCTGTCGTACGCCTGATACCACCCGCTTTCGGGAAGATCGTTGTACTTCAGTTCGTTGCAGGCTTCCATATAACTTACCGCATCCATATATTCAGGCATTCTTGTCGGCGAGTCTATCCCGAGGCTGTAGCTGTAGGAGACACTTGCCTTTCCGTTCTCCTTGGCTCTTTTCGTGGTTATGAGAATGACTCCAGCGGCGGCTTGTGAACCGTATATGGATGCTGACGCGGCATCTTTGAGAACCGTTATGTTCTCAATGTCGCCAGGGTTGACATCGCTGATCGCCCCCGGCACCCCATCTATGAGGATGTACGGGGCTGTGGCTCCGGATGTCATCGACGTGATGCCCCTGACACGTATTGTCGCCTCTCCGCCGGGAGCCGAACTTGAACGTGTCACGGTCACTCCCGGCATGGCTCCCTGAAGTGCCTCCGAGACGGTGGCTGTCTGTCTTGTCCTGAGAGCATCGCCGTCAACGGATGTCAATGAACCTGTGAGGTCTTTCTTCTTCACCGTGGAGTAACCGATGACAACAGTCTCCTCAAGAACGCTGTTCTCGTATTCGAGCGTCACGTTGAAGACCGTCTGTTTCCCCGCCGGAATCACTGTCTCTTTGAATCCGAGACTGGAAAAGGTTAGTGTCGCCTCCGGAGAGAGTTCGGACTTCACGTCCAGAACGAATTTCCCGTCCGCGTCGGCCATTGTCCCGATGCTGGTTCCCGTGATCATTACCGTTGCTCCGGGAACCGGCTCGCCAGATGTGTCCATGATCTGACCTGACAGGCGCAGCCCCTGAGCCATGGCGGGGTACAGTGCCAGAATAAGAAAACAGACAAGGGATGCTAATTTTTTCATTTTCCTCCTTGTTTTTTATGGAATTTGTCTAACTTTGCAGCGCATTAAGCTGTGGTGTAGTGTGGTGCAAAGGTACACATAATTTCAAAACTAAAAACATTTATGCGAAAATTTTTTCAAACTTTTTCCATTCTGCTGGCGGTGTCCGTGCTTTTCGGATGTCAGGAAACAGAATCCGGGCCTGATTCAAAGCCGGAACTTTCCGTGGATGGAACAGAGTTCACGGTGTCCGCAGACGGAGGAAGTGTCAGCGTTAAGGTCACTTCCAACTGCTATTGGGACATCACTGTCGAGGATCCTGACGGAAAACCTGTCGGCTGGATTACCACGAATATGTCGAAAGGCAGCGGTTCGTCCGTGCTTGAGGCCACAGCCTCTGCGAACATCAAGACCGAGCGGCGTGTCGCCCTGATCAAGGTGGAGTCTCCGGCGGAAGGTGTTGACGCATGTGAGATAAAGGTGATCCAGACGGCCGGCGAGGTTGTTGCCGTGTCTGGATATTCATTCCCTATATGTCAGACAATCGACATCGACGACCCTGAGAGCCGCAAGCTTGTCAATGCTGTGATTTCCGGCAACGAATGTCAGTTCAAGGATGGTATGGTTCTGAGCTGCACCGGCTCGGAATCCACGACATCCCTCGAATGTCCTTCACACACGCAACCTTCCGGAGGAACGGACGCTGACAGGTCTGTTCATCGCAGCATACGTTTCGACAATTTCTCCAAAGGGGAGTCCATACTGATACGCATCCCTGTAAAGGACGCCGTCTCAGGCAAACTTCGTCTTATGTTGGGTGCGCGCGCCGCATCGTTCACAAAGGCGGGGTGGTCATATTATTGGAGTCCTGACGGAGAGAAATGGAATCGTGTTGACACTGAAAACGCTACGACTCCTGGCTCTGACGCCGCATGGAACAATATCGCATTCTCGATTCCGCAAAGCGAAGCGATTCCTGCCGGAGGCACCCTGCATTTCAAGATGACGGCGGACGGAGACCGCTCAAAGACTTACGTCTGCATATCAAACGCAATCTGTGTGTTCCCTGCCGAGGCTGAGAGATCATCCCTCCCTCAGATGGACGACAACAAGATTGCTTTCACCAACGGGTTCGATGACCTTGTCGCATCCGGGGCCTCATATCCGGAACTCCTCCCGCTCAATCTGATGGCGAGCGCGACAAGCGGCTATGCCTCAAACTACAAGTCCTTCAATGACAATTATATTCCTGATGGAGCTTATGAGGCGATTTCATCGGCGAAAGGCTGTTACGAGCGTCCTGGCTTCCTTCAGGTAGGTTACTACGATGAATCTCTCTGGACAAGGCAGTGCATAGGGACCTACAGCATCCTCATCGGTGAGCGTCTCAAGCAGATGGGAATATCTTCGGCTGACGCGCGGTTCACTCTCAAGGCGGGCCTTTATAAGGACGCGCGTGGCTTCGACCCTCTCGCCAAGGTGACGTTGACTGTTGACGGAACATCTTATCCTCTTGATCTTCAGGTTGGTGCGATGAAAGAATGCACTGTCGAGATGAAGAATATCACTCAGTCGTCCGTAATTGAGGTCTCCACGCCAAAATTATCGGAAGAGGAACTCGCCGCTCTCGGAAGGGGAGACAAGGCGACTTATCTCCAGGACTACAGGTTCTACATCGATGACCTCAAGGTTGAATTGACTGAAATCCACTCAAAGGGTTCGTCCGGCAATGGTGGCAACGAAGATTTCGGCAATGGTGGTTCATATAAATGGTAAACGAAATGAAGAAGAAATATATCATTATGGCCGCCGCCCTTGCGGTGATGGCCTGCTGCAAGGAGGAGACATCCGTCCCGGGAGAGTCTTCTGAACTTCTGGCCGTCTCCGAGGCCGGAACAAAGACCCATCTTGAGGGAACCAAGGTGGTTTGGGACAAAGGCGACGCAATCAACGTGTTTGTAAAGAACGATGCCGGAGTCTATGTGTCAAGTACTTTCGCAACTTCAGAGAGCGGCTCTTCGGTCGTGTTCAAAGGTGAAGGGGTGAAACTCGACACCGATGTTTATGCGGTGCATCCGTTCTCGGAAGGCAACACTTTCTCCGATGGGGTCTTCACGACATCTATAAGGACTGTCGCTCAGAAGATTGTAAAGGACGGTTATCCTGCCGACATCAATGTCGCTGTGGGAAGATGTGACGCGGACAAGGCTGTCTCCTTCCGGAATGTCGGCGCTCTTCTCAAGTTCAGGCTGACCCAGGAAGGCGCGGACACTCTTCGCCGCATAGAGATAAAGGCCAATGGAGGTGAGACCATTGCCGCCGAAGGAACTGTCTCCATAAACTGGAACAACGGAGATCCGAGAATAGCCGCCTCTGAAGGATCTAAAGTTTCCGATGTGGTGACGCTCACACCTTCCGCCAAGACTTTCGTCACCGGTGATGCCTATCATGTTTGGATTCTTCCGGGAAAATATGAGAAGGGAATATCCTTGACCCTTGTCTCACCGTCACAGATGGCCGCTGTCAAGGTAGGCAAAGAGGCTCTAGAGGCCGGCCGTAACCAGATTATCGACCTCGGTGAGATCGGCGGACTGACACTCAAGGAGAAAGAGACCGAGAAGATGACACTTGAGTTTGACTTCACTGGGGAAGCCCCGGAAGGCTGGCCGACAAAGGACAACTGGAAGAAGGCCGGCGTCGGAGACTGCCCTGCGGGTGTTCCTTGTCCTGGAAACCTCACGGCTGTCTACAAGCACACCAACGGCAACAGCTACAGCTTCATCCTCACTGATGTCGGCAATGCCACCGCTGCGCGCGTTTATTGGTCGGCTGACAAGGGAGTTGTGCTCGGCGCCGTCTCAAGATATTTCGGATTCCCTGCCATCGAAGGCTACAGGCTCGTCAAGGTTTCCTGCGTCCAGGGAACAGGCACAAGTTCGAAGCGTAAGGCCGCCATCACGTCCAGTGTTCCGGAAAGCACTGACGCCCAGAACATCTATGTGAACGGTGGTGGAGTACTTCCTTGGACAACCAAGGGAGACACGTATAGTTGGAACCTTGAGGACACAGCCGCGAACACTGTTTACTACCTTACCTGCACACAGGGCGGAATAGGTGTGTCAATCCTGACACTCACCTATGAGAAAGCGGAATAGTCCGGATGATAGAATATACCAAAGGCGGGCGGCCACTCCGGTCGCCCGCCTTTTTGCTTTCAAAGCCGCTTGCGAAATCAAAGATTGCTCAAGTCCGTGACTTCCAGCGGTTTCTCGATTGCCTTCCTTGCCGCCTTCAGAGCTATCGGGGCGTTGCTGTCCGTGACAGGAGTCGTGTAGTTTTTCTCTGAGGTGTCCGATGTGGAAAAACGATAGGTGTTGCCGTCCATCGTCTTGCCTACGCATGGACCGAGGATTGACTCAAAGACAGTGCAGTTTGCCGTGTAGCGTGTGATGCCCTTGTCAAGATGGAACAGGTCTCTTGACAGATCCATACCGTTGTCAACGTTAAGACTTGTAGTCCTTAGGTTCTCCACAGCCGTTCCGGTCGAGATAAGGTACTTGATGCCTGTCTGTTCAAGCACTTGCTTGGTGTGCCCCGCAATGGCCGCATACATCCTGCCGCGGTCGTTGCCGAACCAATTGACTAGACGTTCGCTTCCAGTGGCGAAGACCTGCGACATCAGATATACGAAAACGGGCTCCTTTTCGGGCTGCATTGCCTTCACCTTCTCCATCAGTCCTTTGACGGCGTCGATGCCGACCTGTGATTCCTCAAAACCGTCCCAGGCATATTTCCGCCCGGTATATTCCTGAAGAACCACAATATCATAAGGTCTTCCGCTGTCCCAAAAGGCGGTCAGGGAGCTGTTGCAGTTCTCGTTTTTGTAAACCTTGTTTCCATCCCATTCATCATACCCGGGCTCGTACTTGTAGCGCATGCAGACCTTCGGGTCATCGAAATTCTCATTATAGCCGACAAGTGTATAGCCCCCGTGAAAGGCCCGCTCCATAGAGAAATTCGTGATACCGGCAGCCTTGAGGATTCCAGGGAGATGCTCGGTTGCGTCAAAAGTGAAGCTGTTGCCGATGAACAGAACCCTGATTGTGTCTTGTCCGACAGGAAGTTCCGGACTACTGACCGTTTCTTGGCATCCGGCCGCCTTGCAGCAGCTTTGTGCGAATCCGTTCTGTGCCATACAGGCGATGGCGATTGGCAAGAAGCCATACAAAAAGATTTTCTTCATATTGTTGTAAAGTCATTGTGTGCTGACACATCAACCATTTATATCAATTGTCCGAACATTGGTATAATGTGGTGTGGTATAATATGCAAAGGTAATGATAATAAAAGAAATTACAAATTGCCTTGTGGGCTGAATCCGCACCGCATATGTGATAAATTAAAGCCCGATTGAGATGACGGCTTGCCTGTCCTGGCCGCAACTTGTTCATATTCTGTTTGGAGTATATGGTAAAAAACTGTAACTTTACGGCTGAAATTCAGTTTAGGTTTATGGAAAAATGTATCATAGCGGCGATTGCGGACAATGGTGCGATAGGGAAGGACAATGACCTGCTCTGGCATATCGCCGAAGACATGAGATATTTCAGGCGGATAACCACCGGGAATCCCGTGGTGATGGGTTACCGGACTTTTCTTTCGATAGGCAGACCGCTTCCCAAGAGGGAAAATATTATTATTTCAACCCGGCAATGGCTTGAAGTTCCAGTGGGCGTGAAGGTGACCGGAAGCCTTGAGGAGGCATATTCATTGGCGGAAGTGGCTGTCGGGGGCAGTGATGTGGCGTGTGGCGAGACTCCTGCGGAGAAGGCTGCGGCCGCTGATGGTGAGGCACGAAAAATATTCATAATTGGAGGAGGGGAGACTTACCGCAGGGCGCTTCCTTCAGCGGACAAACTTTACATAACGCACGTCCACACAGTGATTGACGACGCTGACACTTTCTTTCCGGCGATTGATCCGGCGATCTGGGAGGTTGAATCCGCCATCCCGGCCGCCACTGATCCGGAAACCGGTTACACTTACGAATTCAAAGTTTACAAAAGACGCGCCGACAACTCATAATAATCGAGCGTCACGGCATTCCCCATAGGCTGGACATTGATGCAAACGAACTTAATGAATATGTCAAACAGAGAGAACTTTGGCAGCCGAGCCGCTGTCATCATGGCCTTCGCCGGTTCCGCCATCGGACTCGGCAACATCTGGAGGTTTCCCTATATGGTCGGTGAATATGGAGGTGCTGCCTTCATTCTCATCTACATCATCTGCTCGTTCGTCCTGTCCTTGCCGATTCTGTTCTCTGAGTCGGTGATCGGCAGGAAGACCCACCTCAGCACATTCGGCGCGATGAACGCCCTCGCTCCGCATTCCAGATGGAAATGGCTGGGCCTCCTGACCGTCATCACACCTCTTATCATCCTGTCCTACTACAGCGTGGTCGGCGGATGGGCCATTGAATATCTTGTCAAGTCGGCCACCTTCAGCTTCACTCCGGACAAAGCCGAGGCTGTCACCGGAATGTTCGGTGAATTCGCCTCCTCTGTCTGGGGACCGATAATATGTTTGTTCATATTCCTGTTTCTAACCGCAGTGATAGTTTTCCTCGGTGTCAAGAAAGGAATAGAGAAATTCAGCAACATTTCGATTCCGATCCTGTTCGTGCTGATCGTGGCGATCGCCATCTATTCGGTCACACTTCCCGGAGCGGGTGAGGGGGTGAAGTATCTGGTCAAGCCGGACTTCTCCAAACTGACTCCGGGTGCGTTCTCCGCTGCATTGGGCCAAAGTTTCTTCTCTCTGTCACTCGGCGTGGGAACCATGCTGACATATTCATCATACGTCAGTGAGAAAGAGAATCTTATGGCATCAGGAGCCGGTACGGCCGTGTCGGATCTGCTGTTCGCCATGCTCGCTGGGTTCGCCATCATGCCGGCCGTGTTCGCCGCGGGGATAGCTCCGTCCGCCGGACCAGGCCTCGTTTTCGAGACGCTTCCTTACATATTCGCTAAGATGGGAGCCGGCGGGCAGATCGTAAGCGGCCTTGTCGCGATTCTGTTCTTTTTGACCATTCTTGTGGCGGCGCTCACATCGTCGATTTCAATCCTTGAGGTAGGAGTCGCCTATCTGGTTGAGGAGAAAGGCGTTTCGAGGCACAAGGCATCAATCGTGCTGTTCTTCGCCACTTTCGCCATCGGAGTTCTCTGTTCGCTTTCGTTCGGCCCGCTCTCCGATGTCAAGATTCTTGGAGAGGGCATATTCGATTTCTGTGATAAGCTGTGCTCCAACTATCTGATGACGATCGGCGCGTTGCTTTTCTCTGTTTTTGTGGGGTGGAAGATGGACAAAACCTCTGTCCGTGACGAACTTACGAACAGAGGTGCGATCAAGGCGAACAGCAGATTGTTCCCTGTGGTTTATTTTCTGATAAAGTACATCGCTCCTGTCACCATCGCGGTGATCTTCATCACCGGGCTGGTCGGGTAAGATTTGAAGCGATCAAAGCACTATTTGATTCTGAACCTATAAATCTGTCCGTCCCGCGGCTGTCTGCTGACATGCAGGACCATGTAGAGCCATTTCCCCTTGATGTCCACGCCTTCAGGCTCATGGTGCAAGTCGTTCAGGTTAACTGTTTTGACCAACTTCTTGGCATCCATGTCCAGAACGTGCAGCAATCTGTCGTGTGGCGGATAGCCGTCTCCGAGGTAGGCGTAACGTCCCTTGATGACACTGCCCTGATATATTTTTATACCAGGAACATAGAACTCGTCCAGCACATCTTTCTGAGTAAGGTGCACTTCTCCGTTCTCGTCCGAGTCCTTCAAGGTCGGAAGCCTGAATTTCTTGACCAGTTTGCGCATCTCACCGCTCGATCCGTATGTGTAGATGATTTTGTTCTTCCTGTCGATGAACCAGTCGAATGACCCGGTGTAGCCCTCTCCTGTGTGGAAAAGTTTCTGTACAATCCTGCTTCCGTCCAATGTGATGTCCGTGACATAGCAGCAATGGTCTCCTTTGCAGCCTGAGATGTAGAGCAGCGGGAACATGATCCCTTTCTCTACTCCGAAAGATGCGTTGTTGCAGTGTGAAGTGTTTCCTTCCAACATGAAGGTGGACACGAACTTATTCTTTTTCAGGTCAATGACAACGCACTGCCCCTTGTCGTGCAGAACAAATCCATACTTCCCGTGGATCGCGAACCCCTGTGTCGCACCCTTGACCTTTACATCCTCCGGTGTGATTTTCCCGAGTTCGCAAACCAATTCCGGTTTAAGTTCCGGCCCCTTGTACTCCTGCGCCGAAGCTGTCAGCCCCAAAACCAGAGCCACCGTCAGCGCCGCTACGAAATTTCTGATCATTATTTATACTTTTTATGAATATGGTAAAGTTACATCTTTCATTTCATACCGCAAAGCCCCCATGCTGATTTTTCAACGTTTCATGGCGGCCTACCGCATTCGGTGCGTATTGCCGGCTGTGCCGAATTGGATATATGATTTGTATGGTTTAATTTTGCGGCAAATTATACACATCATGAATCCTGTCACAGCAAGACTTTTGAATCAACAGTTGGTTTGCCCTCGGTTCACGAGACCGGAGGAGGTTGTCTCGTGGTTCGGGGCGATGCAGGGGCAGGAGTACCGGATGGCGCGCTGGGCGGTGGCGATGCGGACCAGGAGGCCGTCCCTCAAGGCGTTCGAGAAAGCGTTCAACGATGGGCGGATCATCCGCACACATCTGCTGCGATGCACCTGGCAACTGGTTGCGGGTGAGGATTTTGGCTGGATGTTATCGGTCTGCCGGGCGAAGGCGTTGTCCGGACTCAGAGGCTGGATGACCGCCAACAAGGTTTCCATTCCAGCGGAAGAGCAGGAGCGGATTTCGGGAATATTCGAGGAAACCTTGCTCCGGAAGCGATGCGCTCAGAAGGCTGATTTTGTCGCCGCCCTAGCCGAGCGTGGAATCACGATGGACGACCACCGGCTGTCCTATCATATTCGTTTGGCGGAACTTTCGGGGCTTCTTTGCAGCGGCGACCTGCATCCGATGAAAAGCACATATTCCCTTGTTCGTGAGAAAATCAAAGAGCCTTTGAATATGTCGGAAGAGGCTGCTCTGGGTCTGATGGCGCGGAAATATTTCCGAAGCCACGCTCCAGCCACGTTCGAGGATTTTCTCTGGTGGTCTGGATTGAATGTCAGCGACTGTCAGAAGGCGATTGAAATCATTGGAAACGAATTGATTGAAGAGATTTGGAAAGGCCGGAAGTTCTATATTCACGAATCCTGCCGCACCAGAGGTTTCCGCTCCGGGACAGTCAATCTCATCGCACCGTATGATGAATATCTCATCGGCTACAAGAGCCGTGATGTTGTCCTTCCACCCGAGCATTCCCATAAAGCCCACAGCAACAACGGAATATTCCAGCCCATCATCGCCCTTGACGGCGAGATTGTCGGCAACTGGTCCCCTACCTCCAAAGACGGCGGCTTCAAGGTCTTCAAGCCCGGTCTTTCCATGCCGGAAGACATCATCGCCGCCCGCTTCGCGGCCTACCGCCAGTTTGCATGTGGAGGCTGATTACAGCGAATGCAGGAAGCCGAAGGCGTGGCTCCAGTTTTGGAAACCGAGGTCGGACTTGCTCATCAGGATGTTGAACATTCCGGAGTCGTAGAAACGCATCTCAAGGTCGTCATCCTCATCGAGTTGGAGAAGATTGACGGCATCCGGACACTCATCGCTGATTTCCTCGAAGTACGGTCTGCCGAGGAGCTTGAAGCCATCGGCGTCGTCATCACACTCGGCAAAGTCGATGGCCATCGCAGGCTCGGCGAGCTCCTGCTCCTCATCGTCCACAAGGATGCACGAGTTGAAGGTCTCCATATTTATCTGCTTGGCGTACTTGACCTTGACGGCCTTCTTCGGCCAGCGCCCGAGCGGGAAATGCTCCGGGGATTCGTAGCCGATGAAGTCATCGATCGCTGCAAAGAAATAGAGCATACCCTCGTGCGGCAGAAGCCCCTCCTTGTCGAAAGGCGCAATGTCCTCGCAGTCAATCTGACAGATGAATGTGAGAGGATATTCAGATTCGCTTCCGTCCTCTTCCGTGATCTTCATCATCGGGTATTCAGCCTGAGGCGGCAGGTCAGGGTTGCCCCACCATTTGCTGCAACAGAAAAGGTTGGATTCCGTCTTCCTTGGTTTTAAACTGATTGCCATAATTATAGTAAATATATTATTTTCAGATAAATATGTCTATGATAAATTAAAAGTAGCCGTTAGGTGGAATAGTTGCTTATAAGACATCCGCCACGATCGCCGTGATATTGTCCACTCCGCCGTTCCTTTTGGCGGCGTTGACCAAGGCCATACAACTTTCCTCGGGACTGCCTTCGGCCAGCAGACGCTCAATAACCTCATCGTCAAGCATATCCGGAAGTCCGTCCGAACAGACAAGAATCCTGTCCGATTCCATCAGTCGGCCACTTATGTCCTGAATGCCGGCCTCTGTGTCGCAGCCCGCTCCGATGCAATTGTAGAGGGCTTTCCCTGCAGGGAGCGGAACCAAGTCCCTCTCGTGAAGTGTCTGGTCCACGGTCAGTTGGCGAAGCAATCCGTCCCTCAGACGGTATGTCCGGCTGTCTCCCACGTTCACAAGCAGAGTCTTTCCCTGCATCCAGACAATTCCGGTCAAGGTGCAGCCCATCGCCTTGCCCTGATGTCGCTCGCGGGCCTTGATGTTGAGACTGGCGCTTATATCTTTGATCTTCAATGCTAAATCCGACACGGGATTGTGATGTGTCAAGGTCTTGTCCAGCAGGAAGGCCCTCAATGCCTCCAGAGTGAACTGGCTGGCATATTCCCCGCTCTCGTGGCCGCCCATCCCGTCCGCTACAAGTAAGCAAAAGTTTTCATTCTCAGGGGATTCCTTTTCTATATTCAAAGAATTGTCCCTGATGAGGTACATCCCGACGGAGGCCATGTCCTCGTTGTTGTCACGTACGCGTCCGACATCCGAAACGCAGCTGATACTCAGTTTCATAGGCTATTCAACAGTGAATTTTAATGTGGCTATCCTGAGTTTCCGGCCCTTTCGGAGGGTGTACCACTTGTCCTTTTCAAGCTTCTCCCCGTCTATGGCCGTGCCGTTGGTCGAACCAAGATCGCAGATTTTCCACTCGCCGTCCTCGAATGTGATCTTCCCGTGATGTCCGGAGACATATTTGCAATCCCCGAGTTCCGGGAATATTCCTCCGCTTCTTCCGAACTCTCCTTCTTTGAGGTAGAGCGTCATCCCTTCCCCCTTTAAGGTCAGCAAGGCATCGAATATCTGGCTGAAGTCAATCTTTTCAGCTCCGTTTGATCTCGGTTGTTCAGACGAATCAACAGGCTTTGGTGCGGCCGCCTGCCCAGGAGCGTTCCCATTATGCTCCGCAAAGAACTTCTCCGCGCTGATAAGCATCTCCCCGCACCGAGGGCATGAGACACCTTTCTTGGGCTGCCGACACTCTGGGCAGAACATCAGATGCTTTCCGCAGAGATCGCAGTAACGGCTGTCGTCATCGATCACACCTTGGCAGAACGGACATTTCATAGCAGATCCTCCTTCGTTATTGTCTTTGGTTTGGAACCCTCGTAAGCAGCCTGTTTCTCAGCGCCGCCCGCGATGAGTTCCTTCATTTTTGAATATGCCCGGCCGGCCACCGCCGACTTGACTTTGCCGAACAGATTCCTTACATCCCGGCCGTTGCCGAAGTCGAACGCGCGGTTCTCAAACATATTCGTGAAAAGATCTTTCAGTATGGCTTCGGCTTCAGGCTCAATGGAATAACCTTCCTTACTGCAATATAGCCTGAATATTTCCATCAGTTCCTCTGGCTTGTAGTCCTCGAAGGTGATGGTCTTGGTGAAGCGGGATTTCAGTCCGGAATTGGAATCCAGGAACTGCGTCATCTCCCTCGTGTAGCCCGCCGCGATGCACACAAACTTGCCTTTGCGGTCCTCCAGCAGCTTGAGCAGCTCGGTGACACTCTCGTTGCCGTAATTGTCACCGCGCCCCTGGATCAATGAATATGCCTCGTCGATGAACAGGATCCCTCCCATCGCCCTGTCCACGGTCTCTCTTGTCTTCGGAGCCGTCTGGCCAAGATACGGAGCCACCATATCAGCCCTTGATACTTCAACAACATCCGGCCTTGCGATTACACCGAGGGAGTACAGCATCTTGCCCATAAGTCTTGCCACCGTTGTCTTTCCGGTTCCCGGATTGCCGAGAAAAAGATAGTGGTCCGGGACGATGGCAGTGAACTGTCCGCCTGAGATCTCGCTGTCCATCTTCCTCTGCCTCATCTCGTCGAGCATCGAACGAATTTCGTTCTTGACACTTTCCAGGCCGATAAGCGAATCCAACTCGGCAAGACATTCCTCCTCGGTGGCCACTTTCGGCTCCTCGAACGGAATGTCCTTGGGAAGAATCGTGAAGAAACTGTCCTTGGTGATCTGGTCGTCCGGAAGGGCGTTGACCCTTGTGCCGATGTTGCCGAGCACGCTGTCGAGCATATTCCTGGCCTCTCTGGCATTGCCGAAATCCTTGCCGGACTTCTCCACCGAAAGTTTCCGGAACGCTTTCATGGCCTTGTCCAGAGAGCCGTCGGCGAAGGCGTAGCCCTGTCCTTCGGCCATCCTGCGGAAGATCTCGGTCAGTTCCTCCGGAGTGTAGTCGTCGATGTTTATCCTGTGCGTGAACCTGCTGGCGAAGCCCTCGTTGGCCTTCATCAGGTTGCGCATCTTGTCCTTGTAGCCGGCGCAGACCACGACAAACTTCCCACGGTCGTTCTCCATCCTGACCATCAGGCGCTCCAGAGCCTTGATCCCTTCGGAGTCCGAGCAGTGTCCCGTGTCGTCGAAAGGGGCAAGGTTGTAGGCCTCGTCGATGAACAGAACCCCGCCCATGGCCTCGTTCACTGCCTTGTCCATGTTCTTGTCCGACTCGTTGGCGTAGGTGCCGACGATGTCCTTGCGGCTTTTCTCAATGACTCTGTCGGTCGAGCATATTCCCATGGCCTTGAACAACTTGCCGAGCACTCTGGCCACGGAGGTCTTTCCGGTTCCCGGGTTTCCGGTGAGGATGATGTTCACAGGACGGATGGCCGCCTTGCCTCCGAACTCCATTCTCCGCTGCTGGAAGCGCATCTCCTCCGCAAGATCCCTAAGCGCCTTCTTGACGGTCTCCATCCCGACAAAGGAATCCAGCTCCTTCATTACGCTCTCCACAGAGATCTCCTTTGTGCCCTCAGGACCGACTATGTCCTCCCAAGTCAGGATTTTGCCTGAACGGGCATATTCATCATCACTCATTCCCGCCGTTCTGGTGCAGAGTCTCTCGAAGCAGCGGTCGAAGGCGTTCCGTACCTCGCGGGCGTTGCCGAAGGTGTCGGTGCGGCTCAGGTACATTCGCTCGAAATATTTCCCGACCTTTTCTGAGGCCTCGTCCGTGAGAGTCAACCCCTTGTTTTTCACCATGTTCAGGAATATCTCGGTGAGCTCGTCGCCGTTGTAGTCTTTGAACTCGATTTTCTTCTTGAATCTGGAGTCGAGCCCGGAGTTGGAGCGCAGGAACATCGTCATCTCCTTGGTGTAGCCGGCGATGATGCAGATGAAGTCCCCGGCCCTGTTCTCAAGGTACGGCAGCAGGGTGTCGATGGCCTCCTGGCCGACCTTGTCACCGTCTCCCTGCTTCAATGAATATGCCTCGTCGATGAACAGTATTCCTCCCATCGCGCTGTTGATGACGCGCTCGGTCTTGATAGCGGTGTCACCCACGTACTGCGAGACGAGATCCTTGCGCGTCACTTCTACCAGATGGCCGCTCGGGAGTACCTGAAGGCTGCCAAGGATGTCTGCGAACAGCCTTGCGATCGTTGTCTTTCCTGTGCCTGGGTTGCCGGTGAAGACGAAATGGCTCTTCAGTTGCACAGGTTTGCCAGGATTGTCCCTTTTCTGCCTCTTAATGCTGTCGATGATGGATTGGATCTCGTGCTTTACCTCTGTCAGACCGGTGAAGGCGTTGATTTTGGCCATAATCTGTTCCTCGGTGAGTTCCTTGAAAGGCTCTCCAGGGATGTCGGCCTCTTCTATTTCGTTTCCACCTCGGCTGAACATATTGAACGCGCTTTCCTCGGCGATTTTCCCGGCCAGGATTCCGTTCTCCTTGGTCCTGCCGTCACGGAACATCTTCTTGAAGACAAGTCCCAGTTTCCTTTCCGCCTGAGGGCTGACCGTGGTCCTGAACTTGTCCCTGACCATCGCCAAGCACATTGTCTTGAGGTCATTGTCCTTGAACGGTGAGATGTGGAAACGGAACTCAAAGAGAGACAAAGCGTTGCTGTCCGCGCTGAGAAAAGTCCCGAAGCCATCCTCAAGGCCGCACAGAATCACCACAGGCATATTCACGTCAGTCTTCATTCTCGCGAAGAGTTTGTCCAGCTGCGAGGATCCTCCTTTGGCGTTCACCAGGTTCTGGCAGTTCGTGACCACAAGCACTCCGGTCTTGATGGCGGCGAGATTCTCGTCCAGTTTGGAGTTGAACTCGTTCCAATCGGCGGCGTCCACGGTCTTCGGCCTGAGGTTCTCCGTGATCTTGTTGTGATAGAGGATTCCGGCCAGTTTTCCGGCCAGATAGGTCTTGCCGGTTCCCGTCTCTCCGGTGATTATGCAGTCAAGCCCCGGCCTGACATCGCTGCCGGTCCGTTTGCGGAATTCGGCTGTCTGCTCGCATCGCTTCGTGAAGTTCGCCAGCGGCTCTCTGATGCAGTCCTTGGCGATCATCCCGTCACCGGTCACTGAGGTCGCTGGGGTCGCTGAGGTCGCTGAGCCTGTCGAAGCGGTCGAAGCGACCGGTGCGACCGGTGCGACCGCAACCAGCCTCTCCCCGCACCATTTGCAGTACGAAGCCTCATTCCTGTTCGTCTTTCCGCACTTCTGACACGTTTTCATTGGCCTTTTCTGTTATCTTGTTGATGGTGTTTCCGATTTTAGGATGATTCTCCGTGAATTTCTCCGCGTCACTGATCTTTGGGATGAATGCGATAGGGAAGAGCAGCAGGAAAGTCGTTATCCCTGCCAGAACCAGGTGCTTCAGTTTGTGCAGCAAACTTTTAAGGTACTTTGACCGGTAGAACTTCTCGTTGGCGAACAAAGAGGAGACAAATTTGTCCTCCGAAAGATCGAATGCATAATGCAGAGGCTCCAGAATCGTCTGGTCCTCGTTCGGATTCCACATCTTCCTAAGTTCGGACGCACCCTCGTCACGGGAGAACATCTGTTTGGCGAACCACACGATCGCCGCGACCACAGCCGCTATAGTCACATAGATGATGTACTTTCCGAGGAACCATTTGCAGAGGAAATAGACCGCGACAGTCCCTGCAATGAATCTGAATATGTAGGTGAACAGATTCCGGTCGTAACTTCTGTTGTAGAAGAATATGTTCAGCAGCAGCGGGAACACGATTCCTCCGCCCCAGACCCAGAAGACTGACTTGCCGACATTGTCCAGCACCGGATAGTCTATCGCCCCGATGACAAGCATGAGCAGCATCGCCAGACACGGCACAAGCCAAACGGCCACCGCGATGAGTTTCTCCAGCAGTCCCAGAAGCAGTACCGGAGGAGGCAACTGATGCCAGCCGACAGCGGTAGTGGCCTCGTTGTAGCGCTTGAAGTTCTCGTCATCCTTGTCGTATTTTCCAATGAGTTTCAGGTACTTGACAGTGAATCTTTCGTAGGTGAGCCGCTTGCTCAGATCCCTTTTGGGATTCTCCTGCAGTTTTACGGCGAACCAGGCGTCCAAGGCATAGAAGTCAAGCGCCTCACTGATCTCGTCGGCCTTGATCTTGTTCAGGTCGTCGAGATCATAAACGGTCTCCCCAGAAGCCGGGAAATAGAAGAACGCCCCGTCGGCAAGTCCCTCCGCGGCCTTCATCATGGCGATGTCCTCATTGTAAGGACCGGCTTTCCCGATGTTGTCCGGACTGTCGTAATCGGTGCAGTAGGCGACCCATTTGTCCTGCGCCGCGAACCTGTCCCCCTTGCTCAGAAAGAACTTGTGCAGATAGGAATCCTTGTAGTCGCCTTGGAACGACTTGACCAGCAGGTCGGCCAGAGAGGCCGGGCACATTCCGGAATAAGGGTTGATGTCGGAGTACCAATCCTTGTACATCTTGTCCCTCTCACTGTCGAAGACGCACCGGTAGGCGCAGAAAGCGGCGTTGATGAGCAGCCCGATCGATTCCCCGTCCATCGCATAGTTGGGATCTTTTGGATCCGTGATCAGACTGATGTCAGCCGCCGGGTTGATGGTCTGGATGACAAGCCTGTACAGCATCTCGTAGTCCTTGATGCCTTTGCGTACCTGGATCAATCTGTCAGCGTCCTTCTCGGAGAAGACACGGACCATCTCGGCGAATCCGAGCGAGCAGAGAAACTGTTTGTCCTCATCCGCCACGACCCTGTGTTCAGAGCAGAATTTCACCACGTCCGTGATGTTGTAGCAGTCCACCTCGGTGAACTTTTCCTCCTTGCCTGTCTTCTTGCCTTGGAGGGTGCGGAAATATTTCCGGTCGTATATTCCCCAGACAATCACGCTTTTGGCATAGCCGAAACTGTCCTTGAGGGCGGCGCAGGTCCTTGAATATATTCCATCAGTCTCCTTTTTGCCCTGCCGTACATCGCTGTAGAGGTAAACCGGGTTGTTCCTGTCGTTGAGGTTCGAGCCGAGGTTGCCGTCGCCGTTGAGGAGCTTGTTGACGTTCACACAGACATTTCCGTTCCGGTTGTAGAAAGGCAGCTGAGGATCGAGCGCGAGCGCCGCGGCGTATAGCCCGGCCAACTGATTCTTCGGGTATATCCTCTCCACGATGTCGTTCAGTCTCACCTCCATCTCCGGCATCACTCGGCTGATCCACGCGCTGATCTTTCCCTTGTACAGATAGGCGGTTCCGAGAGCCTGGTCCTCCATCATGAACTGGGCCAGCTCCTTGGCCGTGTGCGCGATCTTGTTCTTGCCCGAGTCAAAGACTATGCGCAGGACCTCGGCATCCTCGACCACAGGAATCTTCTCACCTTCAAGGGTTCTGCGGATCTCATCGTAACTCCAGCGGTTTTCCGGCTTGCCGACGAGAAGCCCTCTGGTGATGGTCCGCAAAGGCTCAGGTATGTCGTCCGGCACAGGCAGCTTGCCCTGGATCTTGAGTTTCACCAACTCCGGCTCCTTCTTGCGGAACTCGCTGTCCCCCAACCATAAGGAAAGTACCGACATTCCGAGGGCATAGTAGTCCGAGGCCGCCGTCATAATCGCGTAGGTGACATCTCCGATGCGGGTTGTGTTGGCGTAGAGCTCGGGCGCGGCGTAGATCACGGTCCTGGACTGCGGAGTGTTGACGCTTCCGTCGTCTCCCAGCACATCGGCGATTCCGAAATCCGAAAGCACGACCAGACCTGAGGCCTTGTCGGTGTAGAGTATGTTCTCAGGCTTGATGTCCTTGTGCAGCAGTCCGACCTTGTGCAGTTCGCTGAGGTTTCTGGCGGTCATCGCGGCGATCTGCAGGATGGCGTCAGCATCTTTCCTCAGATCGTAGCCCGCCACCGACCCGTCCTTGCACAGCGGCATCAAGACATAACCCCTGTCTGTGTCCTCGATCCTGACCGTCCCGCTTTCAAGAATATCCACAATCGCGGCCTTGCCTTTCAGCCGTTCCAGTCTTTTAAGAATATCCTTGCGCACTCCGTTGCCTCTGCGGTACAGTTTCAGAGCGAAGCTCCCTTTCGGTGAACTGACCACGTAAACTTCGGCCTCGCCTCCGTTGCCGATCATCCTGTCAACGCTGTAACGTTCGTCACCGAGCGTGATCTCCTCCTTGGTCTGAATATTGGCGGCCTTGTCAACAGCTCCGCCGGCGGCAGCTGTACCGGTTGCCCCGCAAGTGAACGTGGCCTTTGCGGTCACGGTTCCTGAATATTCAGAATCAGATTCAGTCCTGCACGTGCTTGTCGCAGTGATGTCCGCCACGGCTGTGCCGCTGTCTGCTATGGTTCCTGCCATTATTCCTTTGTTGTAAGCTGTTATTACCTATGTCGTCGTTTCTATATGAAATCCAATATCTTTTCTTCCTTATATTCGCAGACCCATTTCCCGCCGTGCCAAGGTTCGCAGCACTCGCTCGGGCAGTTGTGCCAGCATCCGCAGAAGTTGCAGACCCATGCTGACCGGATCTTGGTCCGGATGATTTTATCCACAGGCAACTTCCTGGCCGAGAAATAATTCCGCTGCTCTTGAGGGGTGGAACCAACCGGCGGAAGCATCTCTCCCAAAGCCTTGTTCAGCTCCTCTTGGATTTTTGAATATTCAGCCCGCAACTCGGCCTTGCTCTTCGGCTGTTGCTTTACAACCAGTCCCTGAGCCTGTCGTGTTGCCGGTCCCTGAGCTTGTCGAAGGGCCGGTGCTTCGACCGCTTCGGCCGCTTCGACAGGCTCAGCGACCCCAGCGACCCCAGCGACCGCAGCGATTGGTCTTTCCTGTTGCCTCAGCATAGTCTTCCCCAGCAGTTCCTTCAGCATAAGTACGTCCTCCGGCAGCTCAATCTCTTTGCTTTCCGTTTCCGGAACCTCCTGATCCTCAGCCTCGACCATCGCCTGCAACTCCGCCGCCTTGACCACCAGATCCGCCGCTTTGAGAAACCGCGGATCCTTTTGCGCCCTCTCCAGTTCCTTCTTCGCCGCCAGCGTCAACGGCTCGTTGCATTTCCGGCAGAAACCGCCGGCATTTCGGGTTCCGCATTTCGGGCAGACAATCCCGCTCCTGCTCATCCCGCATTCCGGGCATTCCTCCTCTCCACGAGGAATGTCCGCACCGCAGAACGTGCACCAATCCACAAGCGAATGACCACAGGACGGGCACCACTCCCAACTTTTCTTCACCGGTTGCCCGCAGTAGGGACACCCTGTGTCCTCGGATGAGGCTCGGATTTCCTTCACCTGTTCCAGAATGCTTTCCTTATACAGTTCCTTTTGCCTGAGCTGGGATTCCATATTCATTGGCTCTTATGATTGTTAGACTTGCTTGCCTGCGGTTCTGTTTTTCTCAAGAATCACTTAATCTTTCGGAAGTTCGATGATAATCTCCGAGACCACCGGATAGTGGTCAGAGATGTATTTCACTCCGAATTTCGGCTCGTCTACCACATCGAAGTTTCTGGCCTCAGCGTTGCGGCAGAAGATGTGGTCGATACCTGCCGGTTTTCCGCCCTTGCGTCCGAAGTCATTGAAAGACTGAACCTTGTCGGCCTTTCTCACGGTCTTTGCCGCTTCCTGAAGGAACGAGGCGAGAGGCTTTAGGGACTTGTCCCCGCTTTTGGCGTTGAAGGATCCGGTCAGGAAGACGATGGCGTCACTTCCGGCGATCTCCTTGACCTTTTCTACAATCAGCTCGGAACTCTTATGCCTTGATTCCTCTCCGATGTTGTCAAAATGGGTGTTGAAAATGAATATGATTTGTCCGGATTTTCTGAAACGGAGCTTGACCCAGTTGGCCGTCCTGACATATTCAGCGTCCCATCCCTTTTTCTCCGGCGTCTGGTCTTCGTTGAGCCAGAACAATCCGTAGTCAAGAAGTTCGAACCTGTCGGCGCGGAAGAGAATCGGGTTGAACTCGGACTCCGTCGCTTCGTTGACCGTGCCGGGTTTGGTGCTTCCGTCGATCATGATGTATTTGGGCAACTCTTTCATGATGAAGGATTTCTGCCCTGCCGTAGCCTCTTGGATCCCCAGAATGTCAGGGAAATATTTTCTGATGGCCTTGACGCATCCTTCCTTGCGGCTTTCCCAATTCTGTTCCCCTGTGTCCGTGGGCAGTTGGATCCGTATGTTGAACGACATGACGCTGGCCTTCTCGCTCTTGGCCTTCGCATTGATTCCGGACAGGGCCAGAACCGTGACGACCGCTGTCAGCGACAACAATATTCTTCTCATAAACCAAAAACTTCTTTTTAAGAAAACATTCCGCCACAGACTTGTAAGCAGTAATCTTGTGGCAGATCTTGTCATCTGGTGATTTTCGCCACCCAGCCCCCGCCCGGAGCCATGTGGATTTTTACCATCCCGTCCGCCGGGATCTTTGCGGAAGTCTTCTTATAGTCTCTGGCCGCCCTGTCGGCGTTGATTCCGTCTTGGAAGACGGTCATATTCCCGCCTCCGATGAAGTTCAGGTCAAGGGTAAGATCACGTGCGTCCCAGTTGGTCAGCGCCCCGACGTACCAGGTGTCCCCGCTGCGTCGGGCCACAGCGACATATTCACCGATCTCTCCGCAGAGCGGAATTGTCTCGTCCCAGACGGTAGGGAAGTCCGCGATGAACTCCGTGCATTCAGGTTCGGCCATGTAATTGGAAGGGGAGTCGCAGAGCATTGTCAGCGGAGCCTCGAAGATGGCATATTCAGCGAGTTGACGGCAGCGGGTGCCTTGGCTCATCGCTTCGGAACCGACTGGGTGATAGTTCTTCTTTACAGCGTTGCGCATCGCTCCTTGTGTGTAGTCCATCGGGCCAGCCACCATCCTGACGAAAGGTATCGTCACATCGTAGGTGACCTCGTCGTAACCCTCCGGACTCCATTTCAGCTGCTCTAATCCGGCAACACCCTCGAAATTAAGTACATTCGGGTAGGTCCTCTGGATTCCGGCCGGTTTGTAGACCCCATGGAAGTCAATCAGCAGATGGTTCTCAGCGGCTATCTTCGCCATCCTCTCACAGAACTTAACTGCCTGTTGGTCGTCCCTGTTGATGAAGTCGATCTTGAAGCCTTTGAATCCCATCTGCGCATAGTGGCTCATCGCCTTCTCCGGGTTCTTGACGATGCTATTGTAACTTGCCCAAAGGATGATGCCGACATTTTTGTTGTTGGCGTAGGCCACAAGTTCCTCAAGATTGATGTCCGGATTGATCAGGAAGAGGTTCGCCTTGGCTCTCTGTGCCCAGCCCTCGTCCATGATGATGTACTCGATGCCGTTCGTGGCCGCGAAGTCGATGTAGTACTTGTAGGTCTCCGTGTTGATTCCGGCGCGGAAGTCAACCCCGTAAAGATTCCAGTCATTCCACCAGTCCCAGGCCACCTTGCCTGGCTTCACCCAGCTCCAGTCCATGTTTTCGTCCGCAGGTGTGGCAAGCTGCCAGACCAGATCCATTTCCATCAAAGACTTGGCGTCTTGAGTGATTCCTATGACCTTCCACGGGAACTTCTGTCCGGCGTCGACCTTGGCGATGTAGTCAGCGTAGTCCATGTCCTGATAGACATACACCCCGTTAGGCCGCAGCCCTATCGGGTAAGGAGCGCGGACGCTCTTCAACTCCTTGCCTCCCTTTCCGTTCAGGAACATCCCCGGATAACCGAGAAGATCCGACTCGGTGATGACGATCTTCACCCCGTCAGCGGCATCCACCGTCATCGGAAGGAAAGCCAGCTTCGCAGGATCCATCTGTGACAAATGAATATGCTCGTATGTGTTCTCGAATGAGTTGACGAACTGCTGCCTGAAGGTCTTCCCGTCAGCATCTTTGACGTAAGGCACCCACGCCGTCCAGTCCTGGGCGAAATTGAATTCGGTAAGCTCGTCAGCCACGGTGAATTGCCCTGACTTTGCCGTCGAGACGAACCTGTAGGCCACCCCGTTGTCGAACGCCCTGAATTCCACATTGTAGCCCTTGAACTCCAGCGTCAGATAATTGTAAACTTCGTCCACGCTGGCCTTCTTGTAGTTCATCGCCGGGATTCCCTTGACATCGTGCGTCCCTCTTCTTATCCTGCGAACCTTGTCCGATGCTCCTCCGAACATTGCCCCGTCATCGAAAGTCATGGAAATCTCCGAAGGCGTCAGAAGCGCGACCCCGTCTCGGCTGACTGAATATCTAAGCCCGTCTCCCGTCCGGACCTCCGTCACGATCCTCCCGTCCGGAGAGGAAAGTGACCATGTTTTCTGCGCCCCGAAGGCCGCCAAAGGCAGGCAAATGAATATCACCGCCGCTGAAAAGAATTGTTTCAGTGTCATATTCCTGTCAATACGTATTGAAAATGTAAAGATAAGCATTCTTCCGCAATAATCACTTACTTTGCCCGCCTCACAATCTGCCAGAAGCTGCCAACGTGAACTTATCGTTCCTTTTTTGCCGATTTCCTATAGTCGGCACCCGGAACTGTCAATGGGGTTTCGTTGCGGTTTTCTTGTTTATTCCTTTGCGACAACGATGTAAATTTTACACTTGTCGCAAAACAATAAAGTTTATTCTTGTGCGGTAACTCGTTTTTTTTTACCTTTGTCGCAAAGTAATAATGAATATGTCGAATGAAATCATAGGACGTGAAGTGGAAATCAGACTGCTTGAAGAAAGCTATCAATCAAGTAAGGCTGAATTGGTTGCGGTTTACGGCAGAAGGAGGGTAGGAAAGACCTATCTGGTAAAGAGCCTATTCCATGGCAGGTTTGATTTCTTTGTTACCGGGCAATACGAAGGGAAACTTCGGGACGAACTATATTTGTGGAATAGGAAACTGGTGGAATATTCCGGAAACTTCTATACGGTACCGCATGATTGGAATGAGGCGTTTGAACAGCTTAAGCACTACCTCAGCACGATCTCAAAGAAAAGAGTCGTGATTTTTATAGACGAAATGCCGTGGCTGGACACTCCTAAGTCCAAGTTTGTGAGGGCTTTTGAATATTTCTGGAATGATTGGGCCTCTTCGCGGAATGAGCTTATGGTGATTATCTGCGGTTCTGCAACGACATGGATGAATGACAATGTCATTTCCCAGAAAGGCGGACTACACAATCGTGTCACCCGGAAAATTAAGCTGTCTCAGTTTAATCTTCATGAAACCTCTCTTTTCCTTGCCAAGAAAGGCATCAAGTGGACAAATCACCAGATCGCGGATTGCTATATGATTCTCGGAGGCACCCCGTATTACCTTGATCTTCTCCACAAAGGTTATAGTCTGCCGCAGAATGTCGATTTCTTGTTCTTTCGGAACAACGCGGAACTGGAAGGTGAATATGATGCCCTATTGAAATCCCTGTTTAAGGACTCACAGACATACCGGCGTGTGATTGAACTTCTTGCGAAGCGTTCCAAGGGTATGACGAGAAAGGAGATGTGCGAAGAACTGAATTTTTCCGATGGCGGAGCATTCACAACTATTCTCGAAAATCTGAGGAATTGTGATTTCATAAGGTCATATTCAGCGTTCGGAAAGAAGGACCGGGACACGATGTATCAGCTTGGAGACATGTTCATACTCTTCTATCTCAAGTTTGTCAAGAATGGTGGTGGTAAGGACGAGGCCTTCTGGTCGAATTCAATCGATGATCCCGCGAGGCGTGTTTGGTCGGGATATGCCTTTGAACAGTTGTGTCTCAGTCATATTCCCCAAATCAAGGAGGCTTTGGGCATCCGTGGCATTCTTAGCAATGTCTGCTCCTGGTACAAGAAGGGTGACAACGCGAAGGGAATAAAAGGTCATCAGATAGACATCTTGATAGAACGTCGGGATCAGGTGATAAATGTCTGCGAGGCAAAATTTTCCAACAGGCCATACGTTGTGACCGGAAAATATCTTCAAGAAATGTATGAACGGATGGAGGATTTCCGCGACACGGTGAAAACCAACTCCGCCCTGCACCTCACAATGATCGCGTCAGCCGGACTTGCCTCAAATGAATATTCCGCTGAAATCCAGAGCGTTGTGACACTTGATGACCTTTTTAAGAGTTGATGTCGTGCTGGCTTGTATGTTTCCCTGGAGTGATGTATAGGGGAGGAGCCGAGAAGAAAATCAGACAGTATCTTATCGACAACAACTTTGTGGATTGCGTCATTCAGCTTCCGGACAACCTTTTCTTCGGAACAAGTATTGCCACCTGCATCATGGTTTTGAAGAAGGCGAAGAAGGACAACTGCACCCTGTTCATCGATGCCACAAAGGAATGTGTCAAGATCACCAACAGCAACAAGCTTACTGATGAGAACATCCAGCATATTCTTGATCTCTTCACAGGCAGGAAGGATGTGAAATATGTCAGCAAGCTGGTGACCAATAATAAGATAGCTGATGCTGATTACAACTTGTCTGTCTCAACTTATGTTGAACAGGAGGACGCCAGGGAAAAGGTGGATATTGTGAGGCTCAATGCCGAACTTGCTGAGATAGTGGAGAAAGAGAAGGTGTTGAGGGCGGAGATCGACAAGATTATAAAAGAAATAGAAGTATAATGTCTCTGTGTCATTTCAGAATGGAGAGGAATGACGAAGCCGCCCGTGTGTTGGACGGCTCCGATACGGACGGGTATGCAGACAAGGCCGTGGGCCTACCGTTTACGGTAGTGGGCCTTCACGTAAACCTTCTTGCCTCTGACCATTCTGAAATGACCTCTGACAAAAACTGGTTTGTGAGCATCTTTGCACTCTGTGCGGGAGCGCTCTTCAAACTGGATTTTAATTGAAATGTTGATCATATTTATGACGATTTTATGTTTGAGAGCTGAGAGCGGGCCTTTGAGAGTACATTCGTCCGTACTATCTCTAAATAAAAAAGCACCTGCCCGTAGGCAAATGCTTTTTCAAAATCAAGTTTGAAGAGTACTCCAATCGTCTTGATCAACATTTCAAGCACAAAGATAAGGATTTTAAAGGAAATAACAATACTTTGCAAAAGATAATGAGTAAGTTGGAAGAACTGATACAGC
>DCMG01000037.1:0-14649 GCA_002321335.1 Bacteroidales bacterium UBA1628
TGTCAGCGAATTTCTCACCGTTGACCGCAGCGATCTCGCCCTTGTCGAACTCGATCTCGATAATCTCGGAGCCTTCCTTGGTGATCTGCTTCAGATAGGCATCCTCCGGGAGTCCCTGGGTGGAGTCCAGAATCTCACCGCCACAGATGGACGTGCCCCAAAGGCCAACGTTGTAGGAATATTTAAGTTTCTTGAAATCGGCCTTGAAGCCATGCTCATTGAGGTAATCGACCTCAAACTGGCGGGTAAGCGCCATATCTCTCGTCAATGTGATGATCTCAATTCCCGGAGCCATCACGAGGAACGTCATGTCAAAGCGGACCTGGTCGTTGCCGGCTCCTGTCGATCCGTGCGCTATGGCGTCGGCGCCGATCGACTTGGCGTAGCGGGCGATCGCCATGGCCTGGAATATCCTCTCGGAGGAGACCGAGATCGGATACGTTCCGTTCCTCAGCACGTTGCCGAAGATCATGTAACGGAGACTCTTGTCGTAATATTCCTTGGTCACGTCAAGGGTGACATATTCCTTGGCGCCCAGCTCGTAAGCGTGCTTCTCATTGTCTTTCAACTGCTCAGCGCTGAATCCACCGGTGTTGGCACAGGCTGCGTAAACCTCATAGCCTTTTTCCTTGGCGAGGTACATCACCGTGAATGATGTGTCTAGGCCACCACTGAAGGCAACCACAACTTTCTTCTTTTCCATATTCATTAATCCTTTTTGTTGTCATTCTCAGCCTCGTCGATCTTCCGGATGCGTTCGAGGACTTCCTGAGGTATTTTCGCTGGGAGGTGCTCCTCCGGATCGAAAAGCATTCCGGTGCAGATGCAATACTTTCTGTCGGTGCGTTTGAGCACATCCACATTGATGCATCCCTCACAACCTTTCCAGAACGCCTCATCGCTCGTGAGCTCGGCGAAAGTCACAGGCTTGTAACCAAGTTGGGTGTTCATCGTCATCACGGCCGCCCCGCTGGTGAGACTGAATATCTTCGCGTGAGGCCACCGTGTACGAGCCAGCGAGAAGGTCAGGTCCTTGATTCTCTTGGCAAGTCCTAAGCCCCTGAAGTCAGGATGCACAATCAGTCCGGAAGTCGTCACGTACTGCTTGTGCTCCCATGTCTCTATGTAACTGAACCCGGCGAACCTCTCACCTTGGAGGGCGATTACAGCCTTGGCCTCCTTGATTTTCTGTGCCACATACTCAGGCTTTCTTTTCGCTATGCCCGTTCCACGGACCTTGGCCGCATCCTCTATTGTCTTAAGAATCTCATCGACATAAATGAGGTGCTTGTCCGAAGCGACCTCAACAGTCAATTCGTCCTGCGTCATCTTTAGTATAGTTCGTTTTTAATCCTTTAATTAACTCTTTTGCCGTCAATGCCTTTGAATATCCCGGCAAGTGATTCGGCCACAGAGGCGTGTGTCACCCCCTCTCTCAGCACCATCAGAATCGTGTCATCGCCGGCCAAGGTTCCCATAACCTCCGGAAGATGGCCGTCGTCGATGATGGAGGCAATCATGCCGGCGTGCCCGGGTCTTGTCTTGATCACCGCCATCGAGCCTGAGAACTCCAGACTGTCGATGCTGTCGGAAGTCATGGACGATTCACGAAGCGAAACACGCAGCATTCCAGGCTGGGGAAGACTGTAACGGTAACCGTTGCCATCGTGTATCTTGGTGATTCTCAATTCTCTGATATCTCTGGACAAAGTCGCCTGAGCCACACACAAGCCACGCTGTTCGAGCAATGTGGAAAGTTCTTCCTGATTCGCGACCTTGTTGTCTTTTATGACCTCTCTGATTATTCTCTGCCTTTCAAGTTTGCCTTTCATTGTAAAAGCATATTTATTCAAAACACTCCGCAAATATATGCATAATATTTCAATATCGGGTTATCTTTTCCGAATAATTTTCACAATGGGGCAAAAAAAAGGCATCATCGTTCACGGAAAGACTGCCTTGAACGGTTCCTCCTGAACCGCCCTTTTCCATTTTCTTTATCAATCAGATTCAGATGTCAGATCCAAAACGGTCTCTTATTTGAAGTTTTTTTGTAATTTTGGGAAGTATGATGCCTTCGGGCGTAAAACGGACTTTGCTATGGACACGATTCATCAGAGATTTCCCCAATATGATGAGGCCGGACAAGCTCTCATCGACAAGGCTTATGCGATTGCGTCGGCGGCTCTGGCCGACGAGACCCGCGGCAACGGGCATCCATTCATCGAGCATCCGATCAACGTGGCGCTGATTGCAGCGGACGAGATCGGTCTGCCGGCGGACTGCGTGGCGGCGGTGTTCCTTCATGAAGCAACCAGAAAACATCCGGAGATAGATTTGAAATCATGCGAATTTCCGGAAGATGTGTACAAGATGGTGGAGGGGCTGAACAAAATCGCCACAATCAAACCTAAGGACACAAGGCTGGAGGCCGAGAGTTACAAGAAACTGATCGTGCAATACTCGACCGACCCGAGGGTGACCGTGCTCAAGATTGCCGACAGGCTGGAGGTGATGAGGCATCTGGAGATGTTCCCGAAAGCCTCCAGAGAGAAGAAGATTCTGGAGACCCTGATGCTGTACATTCCTCTGGCACACCAGCTTGGACTCTATAACATAAAGAGCGAGATGGAAGACATCTACTTCCGTTTCGCCGAACCGGAACAGTACCGTGCCATCACCAACAAGCTGAAGGCCACGGAAAGAGACCGCATCCGACTGACCGAGGAGTTCATCGAGCCTCTCAAGAAAACGTTGTCGGACGCCGGGATTCACTATAAGTTGAAGATAAGGACCAAGACGGCATATTCAATATGGCGCAAGATGCAGAAACAGAAGGTTCCGTTCGAGGGAGTCTATGATGTCTTCGCCATCAGGTTCATCATCGACTGCGAACCGGATGCAAAGAAGGAAAAAGACATCTGCTGGCAGGTATATTCATACGTGACAGAGGAATATGAGGCCGACACCAAACGACTGCGCGACTGGGTGACGAACCCTAAGCCGAATGGCTACGAGTCCCTGCACATCACGGTCAAGAACAAGAGCGGGGCCTACATCGAGGTTCAGATCAGGACAAAGAGAATGGACGACGAGGCCGAGAACGGACAGGCGTCGCACTGGTCATACAAAGGCATCAAGCACGAGGCGCAGCTGGACAAATGGCTGACTTCCGTACGCTATGCCCTTGAGCATCCGCACGAAGGCAGTCCGGACGAACTTCCGCAGCCACCTTCCAAGGAAATATTCGTGTTCACTCCGTCCGGAGAACTGAGAATCCTGCCGGCCGGAGCCACTGTGCTGGACTTCGCCTTTAATATTCATTCAGGACTCGGGGTGCGGTGCGCCGGTGGCCGCATCAACGGCAAGGCGGTGTCAATCAGGGAAAAACTCAAGACGGGAGATGTGGTGGACATCATGTCCGGCAAGAACCAGAAGCCATCCTCCGACTGGCTGAACTTCGTCGTGACCTCGAAGGCGCGCAACCGCATCAAGCAGGAACTCAATGAAGAGGAATATAAGAAAGCCGCGCAGGGCAAGGAACTTCTGGGTCGAAGGCTGAAGAACTGGAAGATGGAACTTCCCGACGACGTTGTGGCCGAATTGTTGAAAAGGCTTAAATACAACACACTCAATTCATTCTATGCGGCGATCGCTGACGGAGAGGTCGATGTGAACGATGTGAAGAACTACATCCTTGACAGGGACAGAATCGCGGCCGAGGCCATAGAGGCGGCAAGAGAGGCTGAGGCGGAAAGAATCGAGACCAGAACTTCCGAATGGGGCAACAGGCATTCTTCGGATGACATTCTGGTACTGAACGCTCGGGATCTCAAGGGGTTGGACTACAAGATGTCCAAGTGTTGCCATCCCGTTTTCGGGGATGATGTGTTCGGGTTTGTGACAAGGACAGAAGGCATAAAAATCCACAGGATCTCCTGCCCGAACGCAGCGCGTCTGATCAGCGCCTATCCTTACAGAATCCAGAAGGTGAAGTGGGCGGACTCCCCTGCCGGAGGAAGTTTCCAGAGTTCGCTGAAGATTGTGGCCGACATGGAGTCATCGGTCATCGGACAGATCACCGAGATCGTGAACACTTTCAAGGCGTCCCTCAGGACATTCAACGTCAATGAAAACCGCAGGAGCGGCACCTATGAGATCACGATGAGGATCTCTGTGCCGTCCAACATGGAGCTTGACAAGGTTATATCCCAGATCAAGACCCTCAAGCACGTTACTAAAGTCAACAGGGTTTAATCCTTCCAGACCTTCAAATATTCCTGCAGAGCCCACATCTCGTCACGGTAGCGGGCTGCCTCGCTGAAATCCAGGTCGGCGGCGGACTTCTCCATCCTGCGCTTGTCCTCAGCGATGGTCTTCTGGATCTGCTCCCGGCTCATCGAGCGGATCACCGGATCCTGAAGCACGGCGGCCAGATCAGCCTTGACGAATCCGTCCACATAGGCCGTGTTCCCTTCCCTCTTGGAATCATGTCCAAGCCCGACGGAAACCGTACCTCGGCCAAGATCGCTCGGATTAGGAATATATGTCGGATTGGAAACCGAATCAGCAGCGCTGACCCTTCCGCTCGGCCCGTTCTTGACACGAGGGTTGACAGCCTTCTCCGGCTCGCCATAGAGTTCTGACACGAGAACATTCCTTTTCACCTCAACCTGTTTAGGGGTGATGTGGTGGAGTTTGTTATATTCAATCTGCTTTGTGCGGCGCCTGTTGGTCTCGCGGATGGTCTGCTCCATCGACTCGGTGACGGTGTCAGCGTACATTATCACCAGGCCGTTGACATTTCTGGCGGCTCTGCCGGCTGTTTGGGTCAATGCCCTTCCGGAACGAAGGAAGCCCTCCTTGTCAGCGTCCAGAATGGCCACCAACGACACAGTAGGAATATCCAATCCCTCACGCAGAAGGTTCACTCCGACCAGCACATCGAAGAGTCCGTTCTTGAAATCCTCGATGATCTCCACACGCTCACCGGTGTCCACATCGGAGTGGATGTAGCGCACACGGATGTCTATCTTGTCCAGATAGTCGGTCAGTTCCTCGGCCATCCTCTTGGTCAGGGTCGTAACGAGAACCCTCTCGTCCTTCTCTGCCCTCTTGCGGATCTCCTCGACAAGATCATCAACCTGATTCTTTGTAGGGCGGACCTCGATCGGAGGATCCAGCAGACCGGTAGGCCGCACAACCTGCTCTACCACAAGGCCGTTGGAGCGTTCCAGCTCGTAGTCCGACGGAGTGGCGCTGACATAGACCTTCTGGTCGGTGATCTCGTTGAACTCGTCGAATGTCAGAGGACGGTTGTCTGAAGCGGCCGGAAGGCGGAATCCATATTCAATGAGAACAGACTTGCGGGCATGGTCACCGCCGTACATCGCCCTGATCTGAGGAATCGTGACGTGGCTCTCGTCAATGAAAGTGATGAAGTCCTTCGGGAAGTAGTCTATGAGACAGAACGGTCTCTGGCCGGGCTGGCGGCCGTCCAGATAGCGGGAATAGTTCTCGATTCCAGGGCAGTATCCCATCTCCTTCATCATCTCAAGATCGTTTTCCACTCTCTGTTGTAATCTTTTGGCCTCCAATCCTTTGCCGATTTCATTGAAATAATCGACCTGCTTCTTGAGATCATCCTGAATCATGCTCACGGCCTTGATGCTGCGCTCTCTTGTGGTCACGAAGTTGGTGGCTGGAAAAATCGGCACCTCGTCCAGAGACTCGATGTGCGCTCCGGTCAGCGGATCAATCAGCGAGAGCGAATCGATCTCGTCACCGAAGAACTCGATCCTCACAGCCTCGTCAGACCCACCGAGAAAGACATCGACCGTGTCGCCCCTGACCCTGAAAGTACCCCTTTTGAAATCTACCTCAGTGCGGCTGTAGTTGGCGTCAACCAGATGGTAAAGGAGTCTTGTCAGACTGCGCTGTTCACCTTTCTTGACGACAACAGACTGTGCGTGAAAGTCCTCCGGGTTACCTATGCCATAGAGACATGACACACTGGAGACCACAATCACGTCCCGCCTTCCTGACATCAAAGCCGAGGCGGCGCTGAGACGCAGCTTGTCGATCTGGTCATTGATGCTCAGATCCTTCTCGATGTAAGTGTCGGTTGTCGGAAGATAGGCTTCCGGCTGATAATAGTCATAGTAAGAGACAAAATATTCAACAGCGTTGGACGGGAAGAAACTCTTGAACTCCCCGTAAAGCTGCGCCGCCAACGTCTTGTTGTGGCTGAGAATCAGCGCCGGCCGCTGGAGTCTCTCGATGACATTCGCCATGGTGAATGTCTTTCCGGACCCGGTCACTCCCAGCAGAGTCACATCCCCCACGCCCTGGCTCAGAGCGTCACAAAGTCCCTCTATCGCCCCCGGTTGATCTCCTGACGGCTTATAGGGTGATTCCAAACGAAACTTCATAAAAATTCACTGTCACTATATCGTCGCAAAGTTAAGCCATACCGATCAGAAATCCAATCCGCTCACAATGATTTCCGCCGGACGCTTCAAATGAATATATCGAATACTTGGCGTGATGGAAAGTTTTGCTTCAAGAATTGGCAACGGACATCATTATTGGCTATATTTGCATCCATATTAACAATGTGTATATGGTGAACAAACTTTGGGACAAAGGATTTAAGGAGGACGAGAGGATTGACGCTTTCACGGTGGGCAACGACCGTGAGCTTGACCATGAACTCGCTCCGTACGACATAATGGGCACTATGGCCCACATCACGATGCTGGAGAGTGTCGGGCTTCTTTCAAAGGAAGATCTGGACAAACTGCTGCCGGCGCTCAAGGAATTATATTCATCCGCCCACAATGGAGAGCTTTACGTCGAGGATGACGTGGAGGACATCCACTCTCAGATCGAGCTGATGCTGACGCGGAAGCTCGGGGATGTCGGGAAGAAGGTGCACACAGGGCGTTCCCGCAACGATCAGGTTCTGGTGGATCTGAAACTCTATGCCCGCGCCGAGATCGAGAAGACAGTACACAAGGTGGAATCGTTGTTCAAAACGCTTCAGGAAGCCAGCGAGAAGTACAAGGATGTGCTGATTCCTGGCTACACCCATCTGCAGGTGGCCATGCCGTCTTCCTTCGGGCTATGGTTCGGAGCCTACGCCGAGAGCCTTTGCGATGACCTCAGCATGATGAAGGCCGCTTGGGAAGTCGTCAACCTTAACCCGCTCGGCTCCGCCGCCGGCTATGGCTCGTCCGCTCCGCTGAACAGGACTCTGACCACAGAACTTCTTGGTTTTGAAGACTTGGACTACAACTCAGTCTATGCGCAGATGACAAGAGGGAAAATGGAGCGAGCCGTAGCGTTCGCATATTCTTCAATCGCGGAGACAGTCGGACGGCTCGCGATGGACGGCTGTCTTTTCTCCAGCCAGAATTTCGGGTTCATCCATCTGCCGGATGCGCTGACGACCGGATCCAGCATCATGCCGCACAAGAAGAACCCGGACGTGTTCGAACTCGTGAGGGCTCACTGCAACAAGCTACAGGGCGTGCCGAACACCATCCGCCTCATCACCGGAAACCTGCCGAGCGGCTATTTCCGGGACATGCAGATCCTCAAGGAAGTGTTCTTCCCGATCTTCAAGGAAATGAATGACTGCCTCGACATTGTTGAATATGCCGTCCGCGGAATGGAGGTCGTCACAGATGCGATGAGCGATCGTAAGTACCGTCTTGCGTTCAGCGTGGAGGAGGTCAACCATCTGGTAGAGAACGGAGTGCCGTTCAGAGACGCCTACCGGCAGGTAGCAGAGGCAATCAGAAAAGGTACATTTGAATATCACGGCGAGCTTCACCACACTCACGAAGGTTCCATAGGAAACCTCTGCAACGACCGCATCGCCGCCAAGATGTCACGGATCATCTCCGGCTTCGGTTTCGGAAAGGTTCATGATGCGGTTTCCTCCCTCACCGGCGTCGGAGACTCCATCTGAAACTTGCCATATTGCGTAATCAGCAACAGGCACATCATCAATTAATTACGAATAGTTACCAGTCATTATCCGACTGGCAACTATTCGTAAATTATCAAATATCAAATATTTACATTCCACACCTATTTCAATGAGAATCTGGCTCCGAATGTCAGCATGAAGTCCAAAGGACGATCATTGTAGATGGTCTGGACATCAGACTTGTCATCGAAATGATAACTAAGACCAGGCTCAACGTAAAGGCCGATGTTCTTGGTCAGGTTCGCCTGAAGACCTGCGGACGCGTTCAAGGACCAGAGCAATGGTTTGACATTCAAACTTTTTCTGGTGCCGTCACCCTGCTTGACTCCGGCCAAGGTCTCCGTTGTCACAGATTTGCCGGAAATGCATTTCTCGGCCATTCCTCCGCCACCAAGATAGAACGAAAACCATCTGGTGTCCACAAGAGAGGCCGTGATGTTCAACGGAATCCCGATATATCTCAAAGTCTGGTCCGTCTCGGTTACAGTGCGCCCGGCCTCTGTGGTGAAGGTGCTGCGCAGTGTGGTCATCATGGCTCCGGTCTCAAGGCCGAAGGTGCCGCTGATCGGGAAATTGACAGTAAGCGCCATCCTGACCGGACGGCTGTGGTGCGAGTCGGAAGTCACAGTGGATCCGCTTTTAAGTTCCATTGGAGCCATTCCTCTGGTCTGAATCACACCTCCATTCCCGACATAGTTGTTCGAATCGTCAATCAAACCGTTCGTCGATGCAGGTGCCGAGCCACGATAAAACATCTGGAGATCGTACGAGCGTTCATCACTGACATCCATGGAGCCGCCGGAAAGGGACACATCCAACGCTGCCTTTCCGCGTCTGGAAGTACGGGTGTCAGTGGCTGAGATATAGTCCGACCAATCCTCGCCGTCATGATCCGTCGAAACGAAGCCCGATTTTTTCTCCGAGATCTCTTCCGGCTTCACCTCTATCTGGCTTTCTTCCGGCAATTGGCCCTGTGGTCCGGCTTGGCTCACTTCCTCCAGAATCGTCTCTTCCGAAGCAAAAGACTGAGTCCCCTCCACTCCTGTCTCATGGGCAGAAACATCCGACTCAAGATCCGGTTCTGGTTTATTCCCGAAAGGACGAGCCTTGGCCTGACGTTTCGGGACAGGCCTTGAGTCTGCCAACAGGGTTTCAGCCTCCGGTTTGCTGACAATTTCCACAGAAGAGTCCCGGCCTCCGTCATTGTTGACTGAAGAAGGTTTGCCGGAGGCCAGGGTCTCCTGTGACACATCATCTGGCTTCTCCCCAAGCGATTCCGAAAGACGGAGCCCGGCGAACACGCCCAAAGCCACCACCGCGGCGGCAGCGACGGAACGCCACAGGATCGGCACCGAGATCACCCGATGTCTTTTCTCAGGGAAGACAGAAGACTCGATGTCCTCCCACAGTCCTTCCGGTGCGGGCTCCTCATAGTCTTTCATCTTATTTTGCAGGCCTTTCAGCCAATCTTTATCTTCCATCATGTCGTCTCCGTTCTTTTCTTATATTCATTGATCTGCTTTGCCAGTATCGCCCTGGCCCTGTGGAGCTGCGAGGCTGAGGTGCTCTCCGTGATTCCGAGCAACGCCGCGATCTCCTTGTGGCTTTTCTCTTCGAAGGCATAAAGGTTGAGAACCGTCCTGTAGCCTTCCGGCAGAGCCTGAATCATTTTCTGGATCACGTCAGGCGGGATGCCTCCAACATCAGGCTCCTCTTCCTCCTCCTTGTCCGGCAGATCCCACTTGTATTCCACCGTGTCCGACCGCTTCCGTTTGCGGATAAGTTTCAGAGCCTCATTGACAGAAATCTGTCTCATCCACGCCTTCAACGAGCCTTCGCCTCGGTAGTCGAATTTGTCCAAAGACGAGAAAATCTTCACGAAACTGTCCTGAAGGACATCACGAAGGTCTCCGCCGTCCGGCAGATAACGGGAACAGGTGGCCGCAAGGTATCTGGAGTAGCAGTCATAAATCTGCCGCATCGCAGCCCGGTCACCTTTCCTTGCCTGATCGACAAGAGTCTTTTCTATGTCTCCAGACAGTGTTCCCATCTATCGGCGAGACTGTTATTTCTCTGGCAGAGAGAATCTGGAGTAATACTTCACCTTAGCGGTCTTGTCGCCATCGTAATCCTTCCAATGCAGTGTCAGTTCCTGCCCGTCCTTGACATCCTTGAGAAGATCGTCAATCTTGAAGGCGATGACACCTTCTGCCGGAGCGCCGTAACCATCATCGCCATTGTTGTCATGCCTCAAATAAAGGTCATGGGTCTCATGGTCAACAGCAAGATCAATGGTGTGCACAATCCTGTCGCCCTGTCCGACCCAAATGGCGAAATGAAGGGTAAGGTAACCATCCTCGCAGCACGTGATCCAATCATTGTACAAGGCGATTGTCACATTGTTTTTCTTGCCGTACTCGTCATCGTAAACGACAGCGTTCTTTGTACGCACGGAATCCAGCCATTCAACCTTGATTTTCTTTGTGAACATACTGCTTGCCTCTTGATCCTCGGAATACCGAAGCAATGCCCTGACCTCACGTTTGTAAGGATTGACCCACCCCTTAGGCTCAAGGGTAGTCTTCTCATCCAGTTGGAAATAGGTCACACCAGAGTCGGTTGTCTTTATGGTCACAAGCGCGTTAGGACCCGGGTAAACATAAGTGCCGTCATCCATCTTTGAGCATGATGTCAAAGACATGGTCAAGGCAGACACAACGGCCAAAACGGCCAATGCGATTTTGAAATTTTTCATCTGTTTCATATGCTTTTGTTTATTTTTTCCAGTCAACTAAATCCATACCACCCGAATTCTTGCGTAAAAATGCGAAAAAAAATTTAACTTGCGTTCCATTTGGCAAGCGGAAAAATAAGTTGCCGCAGATGGCGCAAGTTATTTTTTAACGGACGCTTGTGAAAAGGAATATAAACGGACTTATTCAGATGAAGAAAATTACCATGTTCAGGGTGGGAATATCCCTGATTCCGATCCTGATTCTTGTGACGCTGCTGGCATTGAACATCAGCATATTCGGCAGCGACGCGATACTCGGGGCGAGCCAGGTCGCGCTGCTATTCTCCGCCGGAGTCGCCATCTGGCTGGCGATGTGGCTGTTCAAGGTTCCGTGGCAGGATTTTGAGGAGGCGATCAAAAGCAACATAGGAGACGTTACGACGGCGATTGTCATTCTTTTCCTGATCGGAGCGATTTCCGGGACGTGGACGATGAGCGGAATCGTGCCGACTTTCATCTACTATGGGGTCAAGATAATCAGCCCAAAGGTGTTCCTGCTCACCGCCTGTGTGATCTGCGCGCTGGTCTCGGTGATGATAGGAAGTTCGTGGACAACCATCGCCACGATCGGCGTGGCCCTTCTCGGCATCGGAAAGGCATTGGGATTCAGTGACGGAATGATTGCCGGAGCGATCATCTCAGGCGCCTATTTCGGGGACAAAATCTCACCTCTCTCTGACACCACCGTGCTGGCCTCATCCATGAGCAAGGTTCCGATGTTCGAGCACATCCGCTACCTGATGTACACCACGGTTCCGTCAATCGTGATAACACTCGTCATATTCACGATTCTCGGATTCTTCCACTCCGGGAGCGACGCCTCGATGGTCAATGAATATACATCTGTCCTCAACTCGAAATTCAACATCACACCATGGCTGCTGATTGTTCCGGCTTTGACAGCGGTGATGATTGCGCGCAGGATGCCAGCTCTCATCGTGCTGGCTCTGTCCACGGTCACAGCAGCCATCGCGGCGGTCATATTCCAGCCGGACATAATCCGTGAAATCGGGACATCAGTCGCCGGAGATGGATCCAACGCCAAAATCCTGTTCACAGGAACGATAGAATCCATCTACAACTCCGTCTCCGTGGAGACCGGAAATCCGGAAGTGAACCAGCTCGTGTCATCGAAAGGAATGCTCGGAATGCTGAACACCGTCTACCTCATAATCTGTGCGATGTGTTTCGGAGCGGCAATGAAGGCCAGCGGTATGCTGCACCACCTTGCCTCGATGATTCTGCCTCTTACAAAACGCAGGACAAGCCTCGTGACCTCTACAGTGGTGACCGGAACCGCTCTGAACGGGATAGTCTCGGACCAGTACCTCGCCATCATCCTGACTTCCAGCCTGTTCAAGGATGTCTATGAGAAAGAGGGTTATGAGAACAGGCTCTTGAGCCGCTCCGTTGAGGATTCCGCCACTGTCACATCACCTTTGTTCCCATGGAGCAGCTGCGGAATGACACAGGCCACAATCCTCAGTGTGCCGACCCTGGTTTACCTGCCATATTGCTTTTTCAACCTGATCAGCCCGCTGATGAGCATTACCGTGGCTGCCATAGGCTACAAGATATTCAAAAAAGGCAATTAGGTTGCCTTTTTGTCCAAAACTGAGTATTTTTGAACAAATTCATCGCGCGAAATGGACAAGTTCAGAAAAATAAACAACTTCGACATCCAACTGCTCAACGGTTTCCCGGGGTTGACTGTCTACGACAACCAGTTATTTCTGAATGACAGCATTGACTATAAGTGGGCGACGATATTCAGGATGTTTCCTACACTGCCGGCAAAGGTTCGGTTCACGGTTATCCTAATGTGCGTAGGCGGGGAAGGCCACGCGCGTATCTCTGGCAACAAGTATTTGGTAAAGGAGAATGATGTGATCATGGTAAGTCTCGGCAACATCATAGAGACGGTTGAAGTCAGCGATGACTTCAAGGCCATCTCTGTGGCGATCCTTCCGGAAAGCAGCCTTATGAGTTTCACCTACAGCAGCGCAAGATTCCTCAGAGACTCCCTGTACGATCCCAAAGTGCTGCGTCTGAGCCCCCAGGAAGGCCAACGAATGGTATCCTTCTTCTCTACGGTGAAGAATATAATCGTGCAGGAAAGCGATATGTTCAAATTGGAAGCCCTCCAAGGAGCTTATATCATGCTTGCCAGTTATCTCTCCTCCCGCCTCGCCCTCCAGAAAAAACACGTGGCCGAGCACAAAGTGACAAAGTGGAGGAGTAACGAGCTTCTGCGCCGTTTTCTGACAGAACTGAGCCAGAACTACACATTCGAGAGGAGCGTGCAGTTCTATGCCCAGAAACTTTTCATTTCCCCTAAGTACTTCGCACAGATGATTTACAAGGAGTCAGGGAAACATGCGAAAGACTGGATCCGCGACTTTGTCATCAAGGACGCCAAGACAATGCTCAAGAGCGGCAATTACACCGTCCAGGAAGTCAGCGAGACCTTGCATTTCGCGAACCAGTCTTTTTTCGGGAAATATTTCAAGGAAGCGGTAGGATGCTCCCCGATGGCATACAAGGAACGTGTTATTTCTGATTCTTCAGAAGGTCACGGATCTCCTCAAGAAGAACCACATCATCAGGCTTAGGAGCCGGTGCTGCGGGAGCGGCAGGAGCCTCTTCCTTCTTTCTCTGCAACTTAGCCAATCCCTTGATGGCAAGGAATATACTGAATGCGATGATCAGGAAGTTGACAGTTTCCTGAATGAAATTGCCATAATTGAGGGTCACGGCCGGCTTCACGACCTCTGCCCCGTCCATCACAGCCTTGTGGAGGACAATCTTAAGGTTTGTGAAATCAAAGCCGCCGATGAGCACACCGACGCACGGCATGATGATGTCGTTGACCAATGAGGTGACAATCTTGCCGAAAGCGCCGCCGACAACAACACCGACAGCCAGATCGACCACATTGCCCTTCATCGCAAAGTCCTTGAATTCGGACCAGAATTTACTCTTTGCCATATTAATCAGTTGTTTTAAGTGTGTTTCTTACAAAATCATCCGCCTCGGCCAAGGTATCGAACTTGCCGACATCGATAAGGTGCAGCTCTGCAGGCATCACCCCATAGATCGGGTGCTTGGCACATTCCTGAATATAGAAATCCGTGATCGAGAAACGGTCTCCCCAACCGTCCTCATCGAAAGCATCGAATATTCCGTCAGAGATGAAGTGAATGCCCGCAAAGGCATATTTCCTGAACTTGGACGGATCAATGTCACCGTAAGGACTCCTCACCTCGCCTGTCGCTATGTTCGTCCAACCGACAAGCCTCATCTCATCATCAAAGAGGAAATATCTCTGTGTCTGACGGTCGCTGACAAGAATGTTCGAGAGAGCGTCCGGTCTTGCCTGTGAGATGAACCAGTTCACATCCAAATCAGAAAGGATGTCCACATTGTGGATCAGGAACGGACTTCCTTCCAGCAGCGGGCGCGCGAATCTGATTCCGCCACCGGTCTCGCGCAGGAAATCTCTCTCGTCCGAGAATCTGACATTCACTCCGAAATCATTCTGCTCGTGAGTGTAACCTATGATGGAATCCGGGAAATGATGGACATTTATGACAAAATCCGAGATTCCGGCGGACTTGAGTTTGGACACGACACGATACAGAAGAGGTTTTCCGTCAATCGGAACCAAAGCCTTGGGCAACGTGTCTGTGATCGGCCTGAGCCTCGTTCCAAGCCCCGCCGCGAAAATCATCGCCTTCATCTACAATATCTTCTCTATGTCCAACTCTCTGTGCGAAACCGTTATCTTGATGTCGAACCTGTCGGCCAGATGCTGCGCCAGATGCTCGGCGCAATAGACCGAACGGTGCTGTCCGCCTGT
>DCMG01000037.1:14758-21162 GCA_002321335.1 Bacteroidales bacterium UBA1628
TCATAGACATTGTTCAGGAATTTTGTCACCCCTCCATCGTCCTCAAGAAACTTGATGACCTCCTTGTCCAGACCGGTGAACTGACGGTAATGCTCGTACTTGCCCGGGTTGTTGATCGCACGGCAATCAAAGACATAGCCTCCACCGTTACCCGTCGTGTCAACCGGGATGCCTTTCTTATAGGCGAAACTGAACACCCTCACTTCCAGACGTTTGTCTTCAGCGATATTGTTAAACTGCGACATTGTCGTCAATTTTGTCAGGATTTCGTTCAGGTAAGGATAGTCCTCGAACGGTTTCTGCAGAAGACGGCGCAGGTTGCTCAGTGCGTACGGAACACTGGCAAGGAAATGCGGTTTCTTCTCGAAATATCCCCTGAAACCATAGGCGCCAAGAACCTGAAGGGTCCTGAAAAGGACAAACAGGCGAAGTCTTTCGTTGAAATGCTCCTCATCGACCTCCGTGTAGCCCTTCAATGCCCTGAGATAAGTCTGGATCATCTCCTTGCGAAGATTCTCAGGGTATCGTGACTTAGCCTGCCAGATGAAGGAAGCCACATCGTAGTAGATGGGTCCCCTGCGGCCGCCTTGGAAATCTATAAAGTACGGTTCTCCGTCCTTCATCATCACATTACGGGCCTGGAAATCCCGGTACATGAACGTGTCGCCCATGTCCTGCATCAGATCAACCTTGAGCCTCTCAAAATCGTCCTGAAGCCTGACCTCATTGAATTCCAAGCCTGTAGCTTTCAGAAAGCAATACTTGAAATAGTTCAGATCAAATAGAATCATCCTCTCGTTGAACTCCGGCTCGGGATAGCAGACCGACCAATCCAGCCCCTCGGCCCCCTTGAACTGAAGCTTTGGCAGCATCTCCATCGCACGGCACAGGAGACGGCATTCGTAGGAACTATATTCACCGCTCTCGCGCCCTTGGGTGACTACCTTGTAAAGCTGGTCATCCCCGAGATCCTCCTGAATGTAGCGCATTCCGTCCTCACTGACCGCAAGCACCTTAGGCACTTTGATCCCTTTACTGAGGAAATGAGCGCTGAGGCTGACGAACGCGTTGTTCTCTTCGTGGTTCGTCCCTATGACACCTATAATGGATATATTTCCGCCCCTTAGACGGAAATATCTCCTGTTGCTTCCGGAGGAGTTCAGTTCCTCCGTGTCACTGACCTTCTGACCTGTATAACTTTCAAATAAGTTCCTGAGTTTGTCCATTAATGTCTGATTTGTTAATAGAGACTGTTGTAGGAAGCAGTTCTGTTTGAGTAATAATTGTATTGGTTGGCCAATTTGCCGTACATCTGTCCGAGAACCTCAAGGTAAGGCTTGCCCTCAACGAGAGTCAGGCGATAGACTGTGTCATCAACCTTGTAGAAATCCATTCCGTCCATGGTGATCGTGTCGTAGTCATCCGGAAGATCCTCGACAAGGGCTCCGGATGGTGGAACGATAACTTCGTACTGGCCGTTGGAGTTGACAATGTAGAAGACCCCGTCCTGATAGTAGTACGGCTGGTTTGCGTAGGCATAGCTCTGGACGAGCCCCAACCTGTCTGCAAGTGAATAAGCGTTGTTTGCCCTCGTTGAGTTCAAAGCGAACGCATTGTTCTGCGCGGCGATGGTGGCGTTGTTCTGGGCTATTATCCTGTTCTGCTCCTCGATGATCCGGTTGTTGGAGTCGATGGCCCGGTACATCCTGTAAGTGTTGTTGTAGTAGGCGAAACGCACGGACGCGAACACCAGATCGGAGACGGCGCGGTCGATGCAGACACCGAACGGTGGGCGGCACACAACGAATATATCTCCGTAAGGTCTGTAATAGATTCCGTCGTAGATGCAGTACTCAACTCCCCAGTAAGTCATCCTCCTGTAGCGAGGGGGGAGACTGTGGACCCTGTAGCCGTAGCAATGGTGGTCGTGAGCCCAGAAATGCCTCGGACGGTCGTATGGCATGAAGTCACGGTCGCGCGGCGGAATCCTGTGTACGTTCCTGTCCTCGCCTATCCTCATGAAATCACTGCGGTTCTCCCTCATGACATCCCTTCCGCCTTGTGCGTTGCGATCGAAAGATGTCAGGCCATCTCTGGTAACGTTTCCGACCCTTTGGGACTGCTCCCTTCTGGTGTCAGACATCGAACCGCGTGCAGATGAGCTTCTGGTCGAAGACGAACCTATCCGCCTTGCCACCCTGTCGTTGGAACTTCTCGTAGATGAAGACGACTCCCTTACAGACGAAGAACGTGACGAGGATGACGAGCGTCTGACTGACGATGAGGATCTGTCCGAAGATGAACTCCTTACAGAAGCAGAACCGTCGCTCCGGCGACTATTGTCCTGAGAGCTCCTTGATACACTGGAGCCACTCCTGCGACTGTTGTCCTGCGAACTTCTTGACACAGCGGAATTGTTCCGGCGGCCGTTATCCTGATAGCTTCCGCTGTCATTGCCACGGGAAGAAGATCTCGACGATGAGGAAGAACTTCTAACTGTCGAAGAAGATCTGTCTGAAGACGAACTCCTCACCGAAGATCCGGAGCTTCTCCTGTTGTTGTCCTGTGAACCACTCGAAACGCTGGCAGAAGAGCTCCGGCGGTTGTTGTCCTGAGAACTTCTCGAAACGCTCGAAACGCTCCGACGATTGTTATCCTGAGAACTTCTGGACATTGAAGAACCGGAACTTCTCGTAGAGGAAGAACTCGAACTTCTTGTGGAAGAAGATCCGGAACTCCTTGTGGAAGAAGAACTTCTGGAGGAAGATCTGGTCTGTGAGGAAGTGGTGTTGCTCCTCGATCCGGTGGAGCGTCTTTCCTGTGAATATGAATCAACCGGTGATGCAAGCATGGCCAGCGCTACGGCTGACGCGAGTGCGATGTTCAGAATGTTCTTCATGATGACTCGGTGTTAAGTGGTTTAATAATATAGCCAATACTTTTTGGAAAGCTTCCTGAACGCCTCTACATCCTTAGACCAATAGTCAGCGATGTCCTCGACCTTCAGACGCTTTCCGAAAGCGGTTCTTACATAATCCGTACCACATACCTTGTCGAACATATTGTTGCGCCCCTTCGAAAGGGCGAACGGATTCTTTTCCGGATAGAGCTCGCTCACGGCCTGCATCACGTAAAACTGGGTCAGCGTGCAGCAAGCGGCCTCATAGTCAGTGTAATGGAACTGGACCCCATGGATGAGTTTCCCTTGAAGGCTGCCCGAGAACGGTTTGAAATGGATTGTCCTGAAAGCGACACCCGGAAGGTTGTAGCTATCCAGTCTGGCCTTCAGCGCGTCAGCGTCAATCCACTCTGCGGCGAACACTTCGAATGGCAGCGTGTAGCCGATACCGATGCTCAGGTAGCCCTGAAACTCACCGGCGATGCCGGAGGACGGGTAGTTCACGGCTGACTGAGGGTAAGGAATATTCGGGGACGGGAGCACCCAAGGAAGGTTCGTGTCCTGATAGAGCATATTCCTTGTCCACCCTTCCATCGGGATGACGGAAAGTCTGCATTTCAGCGGAGCCTCGATGCCTTTCTCGCCGCAGTTCAGCCCTTCCTCGTTCAGCAGGATGGCAAGCTCGCCGACAGTGAGACCATAGATGTACGGGATTTTGAACTCGCTGACGAAGGAATGGAAGCCCGGCTCCACAACACAACCCTCGATCTTGTTGCCACCCAACGGGTTGGGTCTGTCAAGGACCATAACTTCGATGTCGTTCTCGGCGCAGGCGCGCATCATCAGGCCGAGGGTGCTGATGAAGGTGTAGGAGCGGCTGCCGATGTCCTGGATGTCATAGACCACGATGTCAAGTCCCTCCAGCATCTTCTTGCTTGGCTTGCGATTGGAGCCATAGACCGAATAGACCGGAATACCTGTCTTCGAATCCTTGAAATCCTCAACGCGCGAGCCGGCGTAGGCATCCCCCCGGACTCCGTGCTCGGGAGCGAACAGCGCCTTGAGGTTGACCCCGGGAGCCTCGTGAAGAATGTCTATTGTGGAACGAAGGTTGTGATCAATACCGCTCGGATTGGTGACGAGGCCGACATTCTTGCCGACAAGTCCCTCAAAGCCACGTCCTTCCAGAACTTCTATCCCGGTCCTTACAATCGGCTTCTCAGCGGCGGTGACGGACAATGTCAAAGCCACGGCGGAGATGATGACGGCTAATATTCTTTTGGCTGCGTTCATATATTCATTGATTATTTTTTGCCATATTCAGGATCGATCCTGCGGTCCGCAAGGAAGGTGACGATGACGGTCGCTATGCAGCAGACGATGACCATCCAGAAGAAGCCCTTGTAGCCGAGGGATTCCTGAAGGAAGCCGGCGAACATCCCCGGAATCATCATGCTTAGAGCCATGAAGCAAGTGCAGAACGCATAGTGTGAGGTTTTGAACTCTCCCTCGGAGAAGTACATCATGTAGAGCATGTAGGCGGTGAATCCGAAGCCGTAGCCGAACTGTTCGATGGCTATGCAGGTACAAATTGTAGCGAAACTTACAGGCTGCACCACAGCGAGATAGACAAACGAAAGACAAGGCAGCGTCATGAAGGCGGCCATTATCCAGATGGATTTTTTCAAACCAAGACGGGATGCGAGGAGACCTCCGAGAATGCCTCCAAGAAGAAGGAATATCACGCCGAGGGTGCCGTAGGCGATACCCACCTCAGCAGTCTGCATCCCAAGTCCGCCGGCCTCTCTGGCCGCCACAAGGAAAGGTGTGCACATTTTGATGAGGAAGGCTTCAGGAAGACGGTAGCAAAGCATGAATATGATCGCGAGCCACACGCCCGGTTTCTTGAAATATGTCGTGACGGTGCGTCCGAAACCAGCGAATATCTCGGCGACCTTGTTGCCGGAATCTTCTTGGATATTAGGGACATCGGATTCCGGTTTAGGTATCGCGAATGTGTGATAAAGGGTCAAGGAGGTGAGAAGAATGCCGGATCCCCCGATGGTCAGCTGCCAAGCCAACGGAATGTTGCCGGTCTTTGTCTCAAGCAATCCGGCCACAGCCACGATCACACCGTTGCCGAAGACATTGGCGAGTCTGTAGAACGTGCTGCGGACTCCGACAAAGGCAGCCTGACTGCTTTGGCTCTGGGCCAGCATATAGAATCCGTCAGCCGCTATGTCATGCGTCGCAGAAGCGAAGGCGGCGAAGACAAACAGGATGAGCGTGAATGTGAACAAGCTCATCGGCGTGCTGCCGGCGGCGATGGATTCCGCTGACGGATGAGGCATAGTGAGAGCCTGGACGACAAAGGCTATGGACATTATGATCTGCATCGTGATGATCCACCATCTTTTTGTCTTGATGATGTCCACGAACGGACTCCAGAGGAACTTCAGTGTCCACGGAAGGTAAAGCAGAGATGTGAACAAAGCCATCTGCCCGTTCGGAACGCCCATCTTGGCGAACATCAAGACAGAGACATTGTTGACCAGGAAATATGGGATGCCCTCCACGAAATAGAGGGTCGGGATCCACATCCAAGGGTTACGTTTAGTGAAATTACTCATTATGTGTCGGTTTGATTATCTTCTTTCCAACTTGCTGCCAGGGTAGTAGTGCGGCAGGATCTGATCGAACGTGTAGCCTTTGGCGGCCATCACGGCGGCGCCGATCTGGCAGAGACCGACTCCGTGCCCCCAACCGGCTCCGTCAAGGACCAGCCTGTCGCCGATCCATTTTATCTCAAAGGCCGAACTCTTGAGGTGAGACTCCGACAGCCAGCGGCGGATGATCAGTTCCTTGCCGATGACCATCGTCTTCTTGTCACCTATCACCTTAAGCCTCTTGAGTCTACCGGAAGGGCCTCTCTCAATCGGGACAAGGTCACGGATTGTGCCGAAGTCGATTCCGGAGCGCTTGCGGACAAGGTCGGACACCTCTGTTCTGGAATATTCAGTTGTCCATCTGTAGAAGTCCTTAGTCTCCAGATCGTAGTCGTTAAGCACCTGGGAGAGAATCGTTTCGTCATCTGTGTCGCAGAACACATCGCCGCCTTCCNNAGTCTGCCGGAAGGGCCTCTCTCAATCGGGACAAGGTCACGGATTGTGCCGAAGTCGATTCCGGAGCGTTTGCGGACAAGGTCGGAGACCTCTGTTCGGGAATATTCAGTTGTCCATCTGTAGAAGTCCTTAGTCTCCAGATCGTAGTCGTTAAGCACCTGGGAGAGAATCGTTTCGTCATCTGTGTCGCAGAACACATCGCCGCCTTCCGTCCAGTCAGGAGTGTCTGGAAGAGGCTGAAGATAAGGATATTCCTTGTCTTCCCAGCATGTGCTGAACACTTCCATACGGCCACCACAGCATTTTGAGAAGCGCGCGTCGCAGATTCTGCCTTCCGATGTAAGCACAAGTCCCCACGTCTGGTCTATGGCCTTGCGGACTGT
>DCMG01000037.1:21270-26789 GCA_002321335.1 Bacteroidales bacterium UBA1628
TGGTCATCGTGATCGAACCATTTGATGTACTCATCCTCTTCGGTCACGGAGGAAGCGGCTCTTGGGGTCTCCGGAGCGGATTCCCCGGTCACTGAGCATGCCGAAGTGACCTTGGCTACATCAGTCGCTTCGACAGGCTCAGCGACCGAACGGGCCGTTTTCCCACGGTGCTCCATCTGAGCCATGACCCATGACCTGGAAATGACAGCATGAGCCTTAAGGAACTCCAGTCCGGCCGAAGCCTTCATTTCAGATGAGATCACGCTCAGAAGATAGTCCTCAACCCCCACAATGTTGACGGCTGTCACCTTGTCACCATCCACGATAAATTTAAGGGTTCCGGCAAACTTCTGGGTCACCTTCCGCTCCCAATGGAAATCCACCCCGATCGTCACCCCATAAAGGACGAAAGAAGGCTCGGCGAACATTGTTGCCTCGGTCTGAGCCTCGAAGACCAACTCGTCGTAAAGCACTCCGTTGTAGGAGATCCGTCCAGCTGAATATTCAACCTTCTGTCGTCCAGCCCCGTCGGATATGATCTCGAACTCGATCTCCTGGCCGGACATTATCCCGACCTCCAGCCTGCGCTGGGTTCTGGTCAGCCTCCAGATGATACCTTTCTCGGTCTCCTCGCTGACGGTTATCTCACGAACGACAGATGTAAGGAGTTCAGTGTCAAGCTTGTCGTAATCCTCTCGTTTCGGAGCCACAAACACGCCTCCAAGATCTGCGCACCCAGGACTCATCGCAAGATGATCCGCCCCGGAGGTATAATAGTTGTGCGGGCGATGTTTTTCCCTGAATATCACGACGGATCGGTATTCTCCGCCATGTGTCCAGGCGAACAGATTGATTTTCGGCTCGTCAGAATCATCCGGCAGCGGAGCACAGTCCAGAAGGCGGTAGAAAAGCTTCGCGACAGACTTGGCAGTGCCGCCGCAAAGGACGAAGACCCCGTTGGCATATTCATCAAGATGGAACAGTCTGGCTTCTTTGACGTTGGTGAGGAACTCCAGTTCTTTGCCATCGCCGATGGCCAGAAGCGAGTCCACTCTGTTTTGGAGCGGCATCAACCCTTGCGGACATGCCTGCAAGTGCATGTGATCCGGTGCGGAGGCCCCGCTTATCGGGCCGTTGTAGAATCCGAGATATTCATTATGCTTGCTGACAAAGTCAAGCAGATCCTGATAGCGGTGCCAGATGGATTGCCGCGTGTGCTCGAAACTTGAGATCACAAGGTGCGACGGGAAAATAGGGTAAGGATTCAGTGTGACGCGGTATTTCCTCCCTTTGCGCCCCTCGAATTCAATATGGCTCTGCTGCGCCGGGCGGTTCTCAGGGCAAAGGAAACAAGGCCTTTCACTAAGGGACTTTGGATCCAAGGCCGCCTCAGAGGAAATTTTCCGACAAGGGTTGTGCTGGACAATGACCTCCAGACCGCCAATAGTCAGCCGTTTGGTCTCCACCTTCTTGAGGTCACGATAGTTCTCGGCGGCTAGCGGCCAGACCGACAACTGATCCTTTATGAATTTTTCAATGCCTCCATCCATCAGAGCAACGCCAGTAAAGTATCCTTGATTGATTTGAACTCCTGTTCAAAATTAGGAGTGAACAGTCCCCTCCCCAGATTTGACTCGATTTCGGACATTTTCCAATAACGTCCCTCGGTCACCTCGTCATTGTCAGGCTTCAAAATGAAGTTGCCGACGGTGGCGAATACGCTGACCAATTCCTTCTCACGAGCCGACTCCCAGATGTAAGATTTCAGGAATATCGGATTGAAGTCTCTGAATCCCAATTCCTCCGAAGCCTCCCGGTAGAGTGCCTCCTCAAGCGTCTCACCGTAATCAACATGACCGCCGACCGCTGTGTCCCAACGTCCGGGAAGGAGATCCTTCTTCATCGAGCGTTTCTGAATATAAAGACATCCCTCACGGTTGATGATGTGAAGATGAATCACCGGATGCATCAATTTCGTGCCGTTGTGCACTGACTGTCTTGTGGCCTGCCCGATGACAAGGCCGTTCTCCTCCACTACCGGAACCATCTCGCCTGTCGGACGGGGACGGTCGCCCGGATTGTCGGCCGACGGTAAAGGCATGAGCGGAGCCGGAGCTAATGGGTAGATCAAGTCAAACATAATGTCACGCTATCGCCAAAAGAATCAGCAGCTGAGCCACGAGCACCCTCATGAACATGGACAGAGGATAGACTGTGGCGTAGTTCACCGAAGGATAATCAGTACCATAGGCGCCCTGAGTGAACGCCAAGACAGCCGGATCAGTGGTACCACCTGAAATCAGACCGCAGATCTGGTAGAAGTTCAGCTTGCAAACGTACCTTGCGACAAGACCGATTGTGCAGACAGGAATGAATGTGATCAATGCTCCGTAGAGAATCCACCAATAACCTCCGTTCAGAATGGAACTTACGAAGTTCTGTCCGGCACCGAGACCAACGGCGGCCATGAAGAAGGATATTCCCATCTCCCTGACCATCAGGTTCGCGCTCTGGGTCGTGTAGGTCGTGATCTTCCACTTCGGGCCGAAATAGCCAAGCAGGATCGCTATTATGAGCGGGCCGCCGGCGAGACCGAGTTTGATCGGCTGAGGAATGCCTGGAATGGCGATAGGAATGGATCCGAATATGACTCCTATGGCTATTCCAAAGAAAATCGGGATAAGATTCGGGCGGTTGAGCGTGGATGTCTGGTTGCCCACAAGGTTGGCGACCTCCTCTATTCCAAGCTCCGGGCCGACGACCCTAAGCACATCTCCCATCTGAAGAATGAGGTTAGGCCTTGCGACAAGACCCACACCAGACCTTATGACACGGGTGACGCTAACTCCATAATTGGCCCTGATGTTCAGATTCCGCAGCGTGACTCCTGTCAATGAGGACTTGGTGACGGTGATCTTCCTGTTGACCATCTTTGTGTCGAGCTGCTCCCAATCCTGAAGATGCATCGGTACTTCCTCTCCGAAAGTTATCCTGACGGAATCCACATTTTTCTGAGACGTTACAATCAGAAGTTTGTCACCTTTCTGCAGGACCGTATCTGACCCTGGAATAGACATCAGTCCGTCCCTGAGGATCCTGGAGATCACAATCGAATTATCCAGATCCCTTGTGGCCTCCTTGATCGTAAGTCCGAAAATAGCCGGGTTTTCAACCTCGCAGTGCATCCGCCTTGCCACATCCTCGCTGTTGTCGGCGTTGTCAAGCTCGGCCTTTTCCTTCTCAAGATCCACTTTGAATATAGCCTTGAAGAACATGATCAGGCCGATCACGAGGAGAACGCCAAGAGGATATGCGACAGCGTAAGCAGATGCAAGCCCGGAAGTCGCGGACGCGATATCGGACGCCAGGTAGTTCTCACCCCGCATGGAATCCGCCATCGTCTGCTGGGCGGCACCGAGTCCGGGGGTATTGGTAACGGCTCCGGACATCACTCCGACCATGGTCTTGAGATCCTCTCCTGTTACGAAATGAATAGCCACCGTCACACCCACAGCAATAAGCACCAGCAAGACTGCGAGCAAATTCAGCTGCATACCGCCTTTCTTGAACGAATGGAAGAATCCAGGGCCGACCTGAAGTCCGATCGAGAACACGAACAGGATCAGACCGAAATCCTTCATGAAACTGAGCACCGTGGCGTCAACCCTGAGCCCGAAATGGCTCAGAAGGATGGCGACGAACAAGATCCACGTCGAGCCGATGGAAATGCCTTTGATCTTGAATTTGCCAAGATACAGTCCTATCGCGATCACAACCGCGAAAACCAGAATGGAATGGGCGATTCCCGCCCCAAGAAACAAATCTCGCATACCAATCTAAATCTATACGCTTAAAAATCTATCCGCGCGCAAAAGCACGGCCTGTCTTCAATTCTACCTTCTATGTAATATGTCTTTTGCCCGTCGCTTTCCTCGCTGCTTCTGAATATTCTCACGACTTCCTCCGGCTTTGTCTCCTTGATGAAGTTGATGCTGATGCTCTTCACCGGATTGCCGGCAACCTCATTGTAGTCAATGCTGTCCATAGCCCAGACCACATAGCGGGCGTTGTTCGTGTGCCCCAGCACATCGATGTCCGAATATTCCGCCTTGTGGAAACCGACTTCCTCCGCAAGGATATTCTTTGGCATCGCGACCTTTCCGCAAGGAGTCTGGATCGCATTGTCAGGGCATTGCGTGGTAGCCGGAACCATGTTCAGAACCTCATCGCTGCGGACCAGCCTTCTGGTCTCGACATTCATCACTATCCACGAAGAGGTGCAGAGCACCAATGCCTTGGATTTGTCCGCGAAGTCGGTGTCCCCTTGCCTTCTGAGTTCGAAGTCACGAAGGAAAAACAGGCCGTCCTGTCCTTTGTGCCAAGTGTAAAGGGTTGTCTCGTCCGTCCATTTCGGAGGATTCAGGAAATCCATCCGCATCCTTGACAGCACCCAGGCCGTGTGATGCCTCTGGAGGTCGTCATAGCCGAAATGAAGGGCCTGAGCCGCCAGATACGCCATTTCCTGGGCATGATCCATGAACGCGGCCGGCTTCAAACGGAACGAAGCGTCCGTGTCGTAGCACGGAATCGTTATGTCAGTGCTGAATCTGTTGCCTGAGACCTTAATCTTTTCCATAGTCCTAATGATTTATGATTCTCAGCTCCTCAGGGGTGTAGAGGATCGAATCGATGAAATCCGGAGCGATGTGGGCAAGGAGTATGAATATTCCAAGTGCCAGCAACGCCACTCCTATCAGGCTTGTGACCACAATCGCTGCCACCTTCAAACTACGCTTTTTCCGCAAATGCAGTTCTTCCGTCTCCTCCATCACAGTCTCCTCCTGGTCTGGTCGCTGAACTTCATTCTCCGGTCGCTGAGCCTGCCGAAGCGACTCAGAATCAGTATTAATCTCTACCGGCACGGTCTCTTCAGCCGGTTTCGCAACCGGTTTTTCCACGGCAGCCGAATTTTCCACGGTGCCAGATATCTCTGATTCTGAAACACTTTCTCCAGCCACTCCGGTAGGCTCGGTGACAGATGCCACCGGCACATCAATCAGTTCCTTAAGCACGGCCACACTCTGCGCCACCTCTTCCGGAGTCTCTACGTGCGTCTTCAGCGAAACCGGCTCAAGGGCGACTCCATAAGGATAGATGTCCAGATCCTCGTCAGCGATGAAGAAAAAAGTGTTCTCCTTTGTCGCCCTCAACCGTCCCAGTCCAGGGAACACTACCATCTTTTTAGTCTGAAGCGCCGTCTTCAACCCGGAAATAAACTCATCCAATATTCTTTGGGCAGTCTCGACATCCGTGCCATTGGCCGTGGCATAGAACTCTGCCAGCATCGACTCGTTCCCAGACCCACGCTGTCTGAAAGACAGTTTCCGGTATGGAGGATTGATCGTGTACCCCTTGTCAGAAAAAGTCGATGGCATCACCTCGGAGACGAAAGTCCCCAAGCCTGGCAATGTAACCTCATCATTGTCAAGGATAAGCCCCTTGAGCATCTCTGAAAACAA
>DCMG01000030.1 GCA_002321335.1 Bacteroidales bacterium UBA1628
CTGCGCCCGATGAGCTGCGTCACCTGCGAACCGAAATCCAGAATGATGATTTTTTCTGTCATAGATGGACGGGGAATTTAGACTTCAAAATTAATCCATTTTTCGCAATGCGGCAAGAAAAATCATTTATGCGGTGAATATGTAGCTCAAATCACTTGAGCAAGACACCGGCGTGCGTGACTTCATGCGATTCAAAAGGATGCAGCAGACTGTCGATGATGACGGCATATTCCCCGCGGGTGAGAGAGTCAACCGGCGGAAGTCCAAGGTCCGAAAGGGTCTTCCCGGGGTAATAGTCATCAAGGAATATCTCCTCTCGCTTGACCGGATCATCAATCCGGAACCATGTCTCGTTGGACCAACCGATGGAGCGTCCCTCGCCACGCATGATCCCGGTGGCACCGATTCTCTGCAATGCAGCAAAACGAGGGTCAGTCACCGGAACATCAAGGTAAGGCAGCAGATACCCTCCGGAAGCGAGGATGCAGGACTGAACATCCCTGACCGAAACATCTTTCAATGAATATGTCCCTGAGGCCTTCCGCCTACCGGCCACTAACGCAGCGGTAATTCCCGCAGCCTGGCCGATCTCCATCACGACCGGCTGCAGCCTGGTCGCACCGTTGGCGATGCAGGTCACGGACACAGCCTTCTCGATGACCAGCAGATCCTCCACATCCTTTGGCACCATGACCCCGAACGGGACGGAGAACGACGGAACCGGATGGAACTCAAGCTGAGGCAGGTCACGCCAGTCCGGATTCCTGTAGTGATGATGATCCACGGGATAATCCCCAACCGCGACAGACGTGCGATAAAGGTCATTTGAATATGGCCTGTCGATGTCAGCGAGGGTGAATGTCACCTCTCCCTCAATCCGCCTTGAATCCCTATAGTAAGGAATCATCGGAAGTCCGTCAGCTGTAGGGTACTCTCCTTCCGCTATTCCTATACTCTTCCTGCCTAACTCATTCTGAATATAATAGAGATAGCCAAGGGCAATCCTTTTGGCGCTGTCTATGGCGGCTTCACGCTCGGCTGGAAGCATCTTGGTGATGTCCTTCACATAGCAGTCGTTGCCGGAAATCGGCCAGTTGAGCATTATCTTCCCGCCCGGCAAAGCCCCATAGGAAAGCATCAGGTCAACGGAATGACCTCTGGACAGGCAATCCGAGTACAATCCCGGATCATAGCCGTCAGGGCACGGAATCGTCTTGTCGGAATCCGGGCCGAAATCCTGCACGGTGACAACGTAGGTCAAATCCTGAACAGCAGTTATAGTGTCAACGGGTGTGCTACAGCATGGCACACCGCACATCCGCGCGATGTCACCGAGCTCGGTTCCATCAATAAGGATCCCGGCCTTCACTGTGCGCTGGCCTTCCGAACCGTCCAAAGTAATCCTCCAACCCTTCCGGAGCTTCTTGACGGCAACGCATTCAGTCTCCATCGCAAGGGACAAGTCTTCGAGCGGAAGGGACATATTCATGAATATCTCAGCTCCGACCTTCGGCTCGAACAGGATGTTGCTCACCCACCCTGTCTTCAGTGCGTCATACCCACCGTAACGGTTGGCCAGAGAATCGCAAAACTCCCCGAACAAGCCTCCCCTTAGACGGTAGTTGCCGTCTATCGCGGAGACTCCGGCTGAAGTAAGCATGCCTCCCAGCCAAGGAGTCGGTTCGACTACCAAAGTAGAAGCCCCTGAACGGGCTGATTGGATGCCGGCTGTTGTGCCACCGGCTCCGCCACCGATGACAACTACATCATAAAAAACTTCAGTTCCACTGCATGAGCGCAGCAGAACCGAAGCAATTATAATGAACAGTATTCCAAAGGAATATGATGACCTATGCATCAAACGTGGGCCTCCCGTCCCTTTGCGATGTCCTCCAGCATGGTGCTGATCTGGTAAAGGCCTCTCGGCACATGGAAACATCCTTTCCATTTGCCTCCCTTTAGAGGGAGAAGAACCTCGCCTCTGCGGTTGAGATAGCCGAACCATTCTGGATATTCCTTGTCCTTGAAGTGAGTCCAAAGATATTCATCCAGCTTCAGGAACCATTCGAGGCACTTCTCGTTGCCGGTCAGCTGGTAGCCTTTCAGCATCGCGATGGCGGATTCGATGTGGACCCACCACAGTTTCTGATCCCACTCAAGTTCCTGAGTCGGATAGCCCTTACGGTCCATGAAGTAGAAGATTCCTCCACACTCCTTGTCCCAACCATAGTCTATGACTCTGAGAGAGATTTCCACCGCCTTGTCTACCAAGGCTTTGTCATTGCGGCGGATTCCAAGGTTCATAATGAACCACATCGCCTCCAGATCATGGCCAGGGTTGACCCTGCGTCCCTCGAAGCAGTCAACGAGTGAGTTGTCCACAGAGGAAAGGTTCTCGACCATGACACCGAGATCCGGCTGGTAGAAGACATCCAGAACCTCATGCAGACAGTCATCGATCAGACGATCCATCATCTCGGGGTCGTTGATGATCTTTTCCACCTCCAGAGCCATGTTGCAGATGATCATCGGAAGGGCGAAATCCTTCATCGGGCGGGTTCCCGGCACAGCCTTGGACCAGATGCCCTTAGGATTGGAGCGACGCTCCAGGATCCTACGGAAGGTCTCTTTGGCGAAACGGGAATACTCCTCATTGCCGGTGGCCTCGGCAAGCTGTGCGAAAGCCATGCAGGCGAAAGTGTTCGAGAATATGTTGTACGGCTGTATGATAGGCTTGCCTTCCCTTGTCAAGGAAAAATAGAAGTCATAGTCCCCGGTGCAACCGTATTTCATAAGGAAGCGGGCTCCCTGCTCGGCGCACTTCAGCCATTCCTCGTTCTTTGCGAGCTTGTTGTAAAGCATGGCGAACATCCAGACCTCGCGTCCCTGAAGCCAGACGAATTTGTCTTTGTCATAGACGCTTCCGTCACGGTTCAGGCACGTGTAATACCCACCGAACTTTGTGTCCTGAGAATGCTCAAGCCAGAACGGCAGGACATTTCCAAGAAGTTCCTCCTTGTAACGGGACGCCATCGCGCCGAAATCGACATTATTAATATTCATGGTGATAAAATACTATTGAGCGGTGAATCTTATGCAGGTCAGGCAGTCATAGTTTCCGTCCGTGACGAACATGTCCATAGTCTTCCCGTCTGCCGCTGTCTGAAGAAGGACATCACTGCAAGCACCAGAGTCTGTGAAAGCGCCTTCCTCGGCCACTGTTGTCCAGTCAACGTAGTAAGACTCCTTGACTGAATTAAGGTCGGTAATGTCAAGCAGGTACACTTCCGGACAAGAGCCCCAGGAGAAATGCGCTCCTCTCTCAACCGCGCAGAAGAGGATTCCGTTAAGTGTGGCCACAGAGATGCAATTGTAGTTCTCGTTTCCGGCACTGTCAGTGTGGAACACGGATTTCCATTCGCTGGCAGCGACATCCTTGCACCAGTTCAGATCGTAGTTGCCGTTGGCATCAGCGGAGTAGCCTATGAACAGGATTCCATCGCTCAGGTCATCCGAAACAGGGGCAACGCATGCTCCGTAAGGATTCCAAACTGTAGAGGCTGCTGGAGCAATCGAGCCAAACTGGGCTTCTCCTGCCTTTCCTCCGGTGATCTGCCATGCGACCCAATACTGGCTGACATCCACGAAAGCGGTGATCACAGCTTTCTTCGTCACATCTCCACGCACGCGGATGTTGCCCATTGAAGAACTCCAGATGGCATTGTGAGCATATTCCACAACAAGTTCAGGAGCAGCGTCAAGAGACTTGAACGAGTAGATCTGACATGTGCCACCGAACGCTGCCTGAGCAGACACAAGGACATTACCGGCATCATCATTCACGAGAGAATAAACTGAAAGTCCTTCAGGGACAGGGACTTCCTGCATGAACTCACCTGTCTGACGGTTGAGCGCGTAGAGCTTGTTTCCGCCGTTGGCGACCAGAAGAATGTCGTCCTTCACGGCAAGCCTGAGAGGGCCTCCCGCAACGCTGATGGAGCCAAGATCTGTTGAATACCTCTTCTTCCACAGAACGTTCACGTCAGCCGTGCCTTTCTGCTTGAGTTCGATTGTGGCGGAATAGCCCTCGACATCAGTGGTGACATCAATGTTGGTGGCTCTGGAGCCGAACTCCGGATTGGAAGCGACCTTGCAGGTGTAAACATCGTCCTTCTTGGCAATTTCCGAGATCCACTCAACTTCAGGAGCCACCACATTGTAAGGGAAGTTCGCCTCAACCGTGAAAGTCACATCGCCACCGTTCTTCTCAGCGACAAGGGCTTCAGGGGTGACATTGAATATTCTTTCGTTAGGAGCCTGGTTGACAGTGATGTCCTCGGAGCCTTCCTCACTGGTGAAGGTGATGACTCCCTGACGGGCCTCGAACTTGTTGTAAATCTCGTTGGAGGCCACGGCAAAGGTCACGGTGTTCTCGACAAGGCCTTTGGTCAAAACCGCACTGATCCAGTCCTTGGCCTCGTCAGCAATCTTGTAGTCAAAGCCGATGTTGGCCATGACCTTGATTTCAATCGAGCCACCCTCCTTTGGAACATCAAAGGTTCCCGGAGTCAGGGTGATGGAGTTAAGCTGCTTCTGGCTGACCTTTATGGTCTTTGAGTCCGTACCGCAACGAAGGTCGAACGAGTACTCGCGGCCATCGTAGTCCGCATTCTTCAAGACAGTCACGGTAATCTGGTTCTTGCCGGATTCACCACTGGTAGGAGTGATCGAACTCCAGCTATAGTGGTTGGTGTTCGGAACCACTACCTTCCAATCGTTGTCCGCCGTGAATTCTATGGTGTAAGTGCCTCCGGCAGAGGAAAGCACGGGATTCAAATCCGCTTCTGAGGACAAGGTGATCCTGCCGGCGTCATTTGAGTCATCTTTGCAAGAGGCGAAGGAAAGCGCCATCGCTGCCGCAAGAAAAATTGTGGATATTCTTTTCATCTTAAATTATTGTTTCACAGTCTTTAGATAGTCATCAAATCCTTTTTTGAAGGCATCCCAATAGTTGTACATCTTGATGTGGCAGAGATCGAACACGAAGAATCCATCGCTGCTATTGATGCACGCACTGATGGCGTCAGGAATCTTGGAGGCTTGACCACCGTCGGTCCAGCCGGTCGAGTTGCCGATGTCCGGTCCTCCGCTGAACTCCACGTCTCCTTTAAGAAGGGTCTTGCCTTGCTTGCAGAAGCCCTGCATCGTCCACTCACCGCTGCCCCAAATGCTGTCGGTTCCGGCATACGCGCCAAGGAACATGAAGTCACAGTGATCAGCGTAACCGCAGTTCTTGTAGTTCGCCGAGGCCCAGAAATAGCCGTCAGCCTTAGGGTCATACTTAGGACTCGCCCAATTCACACCTGAGGTGTAGTAGGTTGAGTACCAAGCCCCGACATAGACTCCGAAACGGATGTCCTTGTTGATCGAGTGAACAGCTTCGGAAGCTTTGACGATGAAGTCATGGATCACGCCCGCGCGGAACTCAAGCCATTTCTTCACTGTCTCGCTTGCCTTCCATCCAAGTTCGGTCGTGCCGGGAGCCAGCACATCACCTGGCCATGAGCTGATTGAGAGTCCGGAATAGGCCTCGAACTTGTTCTTCGAGACATCCGAGAAATCGCTTTGAAGCCCATAATCATCGTAGCGGCATCGATCCAGGATGATACCATCAAGATCATACTTTGCCAGATCCTTTATGATCTGAAGCACATAATTCTGTACCTGTTCATTGGCCGGATTGAGAAATCTGGTGCCCCAATCATCCGGTCCGTTAAGATCCATGACGTTGGTGAGCCCGTTGGAGGAATTGATCACCGAAGCCCATGATTTCTTTCCTGACTCACGGAACAGCATTCCGTCATTGCCAAGGCC
>DCMG01000170.1 GCA_002321335.1 Bacteroidales bacterium UBA1628
TTGAGGTGATCTGTTTTGTGACGCCAAACTGTGCAACGATATTGTCGGAGACATTCGGTTGCGCCAAAGAACCAATCAGGACATCACCGTCAGCGACACTCTGCGAGGCGATCAAGTTGTTCCAGTTACGGACAAATGCCAGGTCGGCGTTGACGAACCATTGCTCAAGAGGAATCTTAAAGTCGTAATGCAGGTTGGCGGAGAGGGTTTTGGTGTCGGACAGGATGCCGGAGGAGACTCGCACAGTCGTTTCATCAAGGCGAACCGGTGCAGTCAATAAATCCAAAGCGTCTCCGAATGTTCTTGAATATGAAGCCGTCGCCCTCAGCACGGAACGAGGACTCACATTCCAGTTGAAAAATATGTCAGGGCACACCGAGAAATACAAGTCACTTCGCAGCCTCGACGCTTCTGCAAGTTCAGCGCACATCAAACCCTGTGACCGGTCACTGAGCCTGTCGAAGTGACCACAAATAGAAGATACTACACGACAATGCTCGTTGGGGGCGGTCGGGGAAAGACTATTTTCAAAATTTTGCACGTTACCAAAATTTTGAAAATAGTCTTTTCCCTCTTGCCGTGAGGAGATTTTGTCCAACCTTATGGGGAGCTCTGCGCGGAAGACGTATTTGCGGTGAGTATGGGTATATTCATACTGGGGAGCGACTGCAAGTCTTAATTGTGAATACGTTACGTCATTTTGGCCTGCTGAAAGCTTGTCGTCAAGTGACGTGGTGATGTTGTCAGATGAATAGTTCAGCATCAAGGGAACATAAAGTCTGTTTGAGCCGCTTTCAAAGACGGCGGAAAGGCTGTTTTCGGTGCGGATGCCTTTGCTTTTGGCGTTTTGGAATATTCCTTTATCTTCATCATCTGTAATCTCCAGACAGGCGGTCGGGGCTTCTGAATATTCAAGGACAGAGGAAGCGTTCCAGCGAAGTTTGGAGGTCCGCCATCGGGCGGTGAAGTTGTTCTTTAAGTCGACATCTCTTAAGGTCTGGCTCTGAACGAGCATATTCCCGTTTTGGCCAGTCGGCACGGTGGATTCGCGGGAGGCCGCTTTCAGCGAAAAATCTTCGTTGATGTAGCATTTTGGTGAGTTGTTCTGGAATGTCATTGAGAGCCAAGGCTTCCGGAGTGTCGATTCGGGAGAGACCGATCGGTTCACCTGCATATTCCCGGAACCATCGTAGTAGAGGCTGGTTTGGGAATATTCATATCCGCTATTTGAGGTGGAGTAACCGGCGTTGGCTTTTATGGTGGAGTTGCGGCCGGTCTTGCGTATAGCGTTCATTGTGAGAAGAATGTCGGACGGAGACAGGAAACGTTCCGGTTTGAGAGGCGTCTGCGAGGTGGAGAGATTACCGAGCAGTTCCGAGGCTTTGGATTCAGAGACGGAGGATTCAGTCAGGGTTTTACCGCCGTCGGTCGCGAACGAAGTGATGTTGCCGGTTTTGACCGTGGCAATCGCTTGGGTTTTAGGTGCGAACAGCATTCCAGCACCGCTCAGCGAGTACAGCCAATCGTCTCCATAGCCGGCCGCTGCCTCATAGGTACCTGTCGGTTTGAGTTTCGCCTTGTCGCTGAGTTTGATGTTGATGGCGACATCATCGGAAAAGACATCCTTGTCCACCTTCGCCTCTTGATGGTTGCTGAGTACCTGGACCTGATTGACGTATGACGCGGGAATATTCGTGGTCGCGATGTTGTATTTGCCGCCGAGAAGGTCCAAGCCTTCGATGTAGAACTTGGAAATGTCTTTGCCAAGATACTTTATCGCGCCCGCTTCCGTGACATCTAATCCCGGCAGTTTCTTGATGGCGTCCTTGAGGGTGTAGTCGCTTCTCGTAGCATAGGCGGAAAGGGAATATGAAAGGGTGTCGCCTCGCTGGTGGATCGCCGGGGCCCTGACCACAACTTCCTTTAACGCCGTGGCTTTTTCTTTCATCGTAAGGTTGTACCCGGCGATAGAGGAGCACGGCAGCGTTACGGTTGCAGATTCATAACCAAGGCATTCCACAGAGACAGTCACCTGCTGTACGTCCGTCTTGAAATGAATCTCGTAATGTCCTGACTCATCCACCATTGAATATCCAAGGACGGCTTCCTGTACGGCGACTTTCACTATGGCTCCGCTGACCGCTACCCCTGATTCGTCCTTCACCGTGCCTTTAACTGACAGTTGCCTTGGGATTTTCGCCCCGTTTTCGGCAGTGTTTTGGGCACAAGTGGCTATTCCCGCCATCAGAACGGCAAGGCAAAGGAACAATCTTCTCATTGCTAAATTATCTTATCTCCAGAGGAATATACCCGTTCGGGCGAAGCCGTAACTGCATTACGTTGATCAGAACGGCCTTCCCGCCATCGTCATATTTCTGGATGCTCATCTCGCTGATGGCCTCGACAGGCAGGTTCTGCATCGGGTTCTCCTCGAAATGATTCTTGGATTTGATGAACTTCTCCCTTGTCGTTGAGATGACGTTCGTGGCATTGCTTTCAGTTATCGGTGTCGTGCCATTTCTTATGACAATCGCATCGAAATGATGGATTCCTTCATCATCCGCGGCCGATAAGACAAGCCCCGGAAGGCCACACAGTTTCCAAGGACCGAAAGTGACCGGAATATCCGGTGTGTACCAGACCGTCCATGTTCTGCCACCATATTCCCCACTCGCCTTCTTGCAGGGATAGCCGCAGACGGTGTCGGATTCTTCGGCCAGTGTCCAATCTATGTTCGGAAAACTTTCAGTGTAGGTGTAGTTGTCTGGGGTTATTGTACTGTAAATTGTGAGATTACCTTTCGGCTCATTTTGAAGAACTGTCTGGTCGAAAAAGTAATCGTTCCTCATTTCCTTGATCCGGTACGCATCAATCTGCTCCTTAGTGGCACCTTTGCTCTGGCTGACCGAATCCAGTTGGAAAGCCGAATAGTCATAGAACTTTGCAGATCGCCTGTCAAACTGAAGGATTGTCGAGTAAGTGTCCGTAACGCCTTTCGGGTTCGTCACTTTATATTCGTAGATGCACTCGATTTCGGAGTTCTTCCGGTCTTGGGTCTGCGCGGAGACCACGATTCCTGATGGCAAAGCCACGGCGACAATCATCGCCATAGTCACATTCTTTAGCATAATATTTCGATTTATGGTTCGTGCGTATAAAGTGCTGTTCTACGCAGCCGCTTCCACACATCACGTGCGTATAAACACCATTCCACGCACGGACTATTTTGTCGTGACGATGATCACCGAAGCACCGGAGCCCGAGTTGTACTTGCGGGCCTCAGGAGAATCCGGATTCTTTATGACCCGCATCTCTTTGATGTTGTCCGGCTTAATGACATTCAACTCTTTCTCAGTCACTACCTTTCCGTTCACAACATAGATCATTTTCGGCTTCGGAGCTGTCGATGCCGCGTCCTTGCTCCCTTGCAAGGTTGTAATATTATGGGTCCTTATTCCTTCACTCAAGGTTATTGTGTAGCTCAAAATGGTTTTATCCTTCAACTGCGAGCCATCGAATTTCTCAACTATAGTCTTATCAATCACATAGACATCCACAGTGTCCGCCACTGGACTCCCTACTCCCATGTTTAGAGTGCAAATCATTGAAACCAAAGTCGTAAGCATATTCAAAAACATTTATTGGTTGAACAAAACAGCATTCGCGATAAAGAAACCATTGCAATGTTCTTTTAATAAATACCGTCAATCATTCATAGCCAGAAGCTGGATCTCCCCTGACGCCCCGTCACGCATCATCCTGAAGCCGCAGCGAGTTCCGTCTTTCAGTATCACCGTGACAATCACGCTGCCATCAATAGGCTTTGCCGCCACACTCTCGACATCCTCAGAGTTGAGTTCAGCCAAAGCACTGATACTCTGAGCGATCTCCAGTGGAGTGAAATCCGTTGACGCAGCCTTTGGTCGAAGAATCAAAAACAAAGCGACAGCAGCAGCGCAAGCAGCAAAGGTTGAAATGCTTTTGAATATGATGTCACGCTTCTTGGCCTGCCTTGAATCTGGCTCACGCAACTTAAATTCAGCAGCCTCGTCACCTCCGAACAGCCGATTATATTCATTCACATTGTTTTGTGAATATGCCTCCGCAGACGGAGCCGAGATATTTATAAGCAGCGCGACAGCTTTTTCATCGGCATCGACTGCCGAAACTTCAGTGTAGTAAGCCCTCAAGCAGCGTTCCTCTTCAGGAGTCGTGTCCGCATTCAAGTAGCGCTCGATCAACGCTTTCCTATATTCCTTATCCTCTATTTTCATCGCTCAGATCATTTTCTTAAGTTCCTCCAGCATCAGCCTGCGTGCCGCTGAGATGTTGGTTTTGACGCTGGTTTTCGGCTTTCCCGTCCGAGCCGCGATTTCGTCCAACGAAAGTTCATCCTCGTTGCGAAGGATCACGCATTCCCGCTGACTATCAGTCAGATGACTCAGCAAATCACGTCTCAGAATCGCAACATCATTCCTGTCAGTCGCCGCCGAAGCCAATGAGCCACCAGGGTAGTCCCTCTCCCCTATCGGTTGAGTCCGAAACCTTAGCCTCCGATAATGATCCACGCAGATGTTCTTCGCGATCCGCACCGCCAACGCCTCCACATTCCTCGGCTCCATCCCTTTGCTGACGAATCCCCACAAAGCCATAAGCGCCTCCTGGACGATATCCTCCGCATCCTCGGACGCGTCCGCAACCCGGAGGTACTTCCGCACCACCGCCAGCAACTTCTGCCTCACCTTTTCGGAGATATATTCAAAATCGTCCATTCTCTACTGGATTTATCAACGGCTCATTTTCCTACGCCTACTTATCAGTCGCAGAAAACGCCCGAAAGTAAAAATTAGAGAATTATATACGAATTGACTACTCTTTCACATAGCTTCAGCGCACATTGAATTCCGCACCATGACAAATAAGCCGGTAGGGTTGCCTTTTCAAAGGACGCACGCGTTGCCATTTTGCGAGATGGCGGCATACGATCATGCCTCCACGCCATTGTGAGGCGCAGTTGTATGCCGGCTATGCCTCCGGAAACCATAGTCGGCATATCCACAGGCTTCTCGCCGTACTCAGGGCTGGTTTGCGTGCCGCCATATTCACAAAATGCGGGTGTCCCAACTCGAAAATCGTTCTGCAACTGCTTATGTGCCATGTTAGTCAACTGCGGTATAGTTACCTAATATAAATTGAAGGAAATGCAACACTCAGAAGCTGTTTTGAAATGAATCAAAAATTTCGTTATGATGCTCATAAATAATTGGTTATTAGTTATTTAATTAACAATATTTCATAACTTTATAATTATAAAGCAGTTAAGTTATGAAGATGTATTCAACCAATCTCACTGATAATCAGTGGCAAGTTATAGAATAAATCATAAACGCGCAAGAAAGGAAGAGGAAATATGTTCTCGCGTTAACTCAATCTACTTTGTTAACATCTCTACCTACTGCACACTTACCATCAACAAACACCAAGGCTGTCTTTTCCGGCCTCCACCAGACCAGATTGCCCAGACATGCCCCGTCATTACGCCCGAACATCTTACCGGTGACTGTTCTTTGGCGGAATGACTCTTTCATGTTGTCGGAATAGTACATATTCCCCTGAACAGCCCCCCTATCATTTCCTTTGTCCGAGATATCGGCTTTCTCCCGGACAAGAATCCACAGTCACTATTTGTCCGGGCAATCAGCCTTTCTCCGGACAAGTCCATTGATGTGTCACTTCGACAGGCTCAGAGACCGGAAGCGCATACTCTCTATGGATGGTAGCCTCTTTTCTGCACGGCATCTTGATTACGTGATGAAAAAATCGCCAGCGGTCAAAAATGCGTAAATACGCATTTTCACCCCTCATGATGCACAATCGTGATAATCTTTCAACAAGCACTGACAGGTCAAACAAACTTTCATGATATTTGCCGGGACACTCGATCGCCAAACCGAAAAAACAGTCGTCATTCAGTTGGCGGAAAGGCTTCCAATATATTCCGAGAGCATCCAAATCCAAAAATCCATTCATCAAACTGTAATTCCGTCAGATAGGATATTCAAAAAAATTCTATCTTTGCAGAGATTTGAACATTTTGTAGGACAGATTTGAACATTTTGTAATGGAGAATCGAGGATTATATGTACGTCTGCAATTCTGGGAAGCCCTTTCTCGAATCAATGAGAGACGGGATAAGATTCAGTTGATTGTCGGGGCACGTCAGGTAGGAAAATCGACATTGATGGATCAGGTGCTTGAAAAAGTGACAATACCGTACACCCTGTCCAAGGCTGACGGTGTGGATCCAAAAGACTTCGACTGGATACACCGCACTTGGGAATCCGCGAGGAGTCTGATGCGGATCAACAACGAGGAAGAACACCTGCTGGTAATCGATGAGATTCAGAAAATCGAAGGCTGGAGCGAGGGTGTGAAGACGGAGTGGGATTGGGACACGCACAACAAAGTTAACATAAAGCTTGTCCTGCTGGGATCTTCAAGGCTTATGCTTCAATCCGGTCTGAAGGAAAGCATGGCAGGAAGGTTCGAACTCATCCGGATGGGTCATTGGTCATATTCGGAGATGTCCGAGGCGTTCGGTTTCTCTTTGGATGAATATATCTACTTTGGAGGTTATCCAGGTTCGGCGAGTCTCGTAACCAATGAAAGCCGTTGGAAGATGTACATAAAGGACAGTATCGCATCGCCCGCGATTGAGAAAGATGTTCTTCAGACAAGCAAAATATTCAAGCCTGTCCTGATGAAGCGGCTCTTTGAACTCGGATGCCGGTATTCGACCGAGGAACTTTCCTTAACGAAAGCGCTCGGACAGTTGCAGGACGCCGGCAATGTCACGACCCTGGCGTCATATCTCGACCTGCTTGATCAGTGCCAGTTGATTTGCGGATTGCAGAAATATGCCAATGATGACGCAAGGAAATACAACTCTGTCCCTAAATTTCTCGTTTACAACAACGCGCTTCTTTCTGCCTTTCAACGGAAGTCATTCAACACGGCAAGGGTGAATCCTGAGATTTGGGGGAGATGGGTTGAAAGCGCTGTCGGAGCGCATCTGCTGTCGCAGGCGGAAGAAAATGACTTCAGCGTCTATTATTGGCGGGAGCGCGATGACGAGGTTGACTTCATCGTTCAGGCAGACGATGAATGCATCGCCCTTGAAGTCAAGAGCGGAAGAAGGAGCATGAATAATGGATTGTCCCGGTTCGCCGGGAAGTTCAAACCGGCGCACAGTTATATTATCGGAACCGGTGGAATCCCACTGGAAACTTTCCTGAATAGTTCGATAATGGATATGCTGTAAAGCGGAACTTTCAGTAGCACATCATCAAGCGTTTATAATAAATGACACAGGCTAATATATTCAAGGAATTGGGCGGCCTGTGTCATTTTAAGATTTTATGCCGGAACGCCGCTGACGGGGATTGCCGTTTCGGGCTGTTCAAATATTAAAGCGGCGCGGTGGGAGAAACGGCGCGGCAGGAC
>DCMG01000059.1:0-5490 GCA_002321335.1 Bacteroidales bacterium UBA1628
GATATGGGTGGGCAATCGCCCTCGAACGTGAGATAATGTTTTTATACAGCAAGCAATTGCCTACTTGCGAGATGCAAAAGTTGAATATATTTGAGATGGATTTTGAAGAAAGATTGAAGTGGCTGGAGGCCGAACACGAAAAGCTGGTCTCATTGAAGAATGAGCCTGTCTATGTCAACGGGGTCTATGAAAGGTATAAGTATCCGGTGCTTACCGGCGCTCATGCCCCTTTGTTTTGGAGGTACGACCTTGATCCCGTGACGAATCCTTATCTTGAGGAAAGGTTCGGAATCCATGCGACTTTCAACTCCGGTGCCATCAAGTGGAACGGGAAATACGTCCTTGCCGTCCGTGTCGAGGGCGCTGACAGGAAATCATTCTTCGCGATCGCAGAGAGCCCGAACGGAGTGGATAATTTTCGCTTCTGGGACAGGCCGATCACGATGCCTGAATATGGCGAGCCGGCCACCAATGTCTATGACATGAGGCTTACCGCCCACGAGGACGGCTGGATCTACGGAGTGTTCTGTGTGGAGCGCAAGGACCCTTCCGCTCCGGCGGGGGACCTGTCCTCGGCTGTGGCCTGCGCTGGAATCGCAAGGACAAAGGATTTGGTTCATTGGGACAGGCTTCCAGACCTTAAGTCTGACTCGCAGCAGAGGAATGTCGTGCTTCATCCGGAGTTTGTGGACGGGAAATATGCCCTTTACACAAGGCCGCAGGACGGATTCATCGACGCTGGCAACGGTGGCGGCATCGGCTGGACCCTTGTGGATGACATCACGGACGCCGAGGTCAAGGAGGAGAAAATCATCAACCTTCGTCACTACCACACGATCAAGGAACTCAAGAACGGTGAAGGGCCGGCTCCGATCAGGACATCGAAGGGGTGGCTGCATCTGGCGCATGGGGTAAGAGGCTGTGCCTCGGGGCTTCGCTATGTCCTTTACCTGTACATGACATCTTTGGATGATCCTTCAAAGGTGATCGCCGAGCCGGCGGGGTTCTTCATGGCTCCGGAGGGTGAGGAATATGTCGGGGATGTGATGAACGTGCTGTTCACGAACGGTTGGATCGCTGACGAGGACGGGAAGATATTCATCTACTACGCTTCCTGCGACACCAGGATGCATGTGGCGACCTCCACGGTTGACAGGCTGGTGGACTACTGCTTCGGCACCGAGCCGGACGGCCTTTCCACCGGTGAGTCCGTCCGCACGCTCAACAGGTTGATTGATAAAAATTTGGGAATATTATAATTGGTGACGGTCACTTCGACAAGCTCAGTGACCGAACTCAGATGGTCGCTGAGCCTGACAAAAAGCATAGATAAAACACTGACGGTCGCTGAGCTTGTCGAAGCGCTGTTTTCAAGAATAATCTCATAAATAATCGCAAAAATGGAAAAGATAAGGACCGGTTTAGCGGAAAAGATCGGCTACGGCTTCGGAGACATGTCTTCCTCAATGTTCTGGAAGATATTCTCCTACTACCTCCCGTTCTTCTACAGCAACATATTCGGACTCACCCTTGATCAGGTCGCCCTGCTTCTGGTCGTCACCAGGATCTGGGACGCTGTAACAGACCCGATGATGGGAGTGCTGGCCGACAGGACCACGACGAAATGGGGAAAATACCGCCCTTATCTTCTTCTGATGGCAATCCCGTTCGCCCTGAGCGGAATATTCCTGTTCTCCACCCCCGCCGCGTCCCCGACCGTCAAACTTGTCTGGGCTTACCTTACCTACATCATGATGATGACGGTCTACACAGGCATCAACGTGCCTTACGGAGCGATGTTGGGAGTCATGACGGACAATTCTGACACCAAGACCGTGCTTAGTTCGTACAGGATGTTCTTTGCCTACGGCGGCAGTTTCCTGGCCCTGTTCTGCTGGGAGCCTCTGTGCAGACTTCTTGGAGGCTACGACGCCCCGTCCGGCTGGAGGAACGCGATGATTGTCATCGCCACTTTCTGCCTCATCCTGTTCCTGTTCTGCTTCAGGATGACAAGAGAGAAACTGCGCACCGTCAGCAAGGTCTCCGTCGTCAGCGACCTGAAATCCCTTTTGCGCAATGCTCCATGGTGGATTCTCATCGGAGCCGCGCTCTGTTCTAACCTCTTCAATACAGTCAGGGGAAGCACGGTGGCGTACTTCTTCAACGATGTCATCGGGCAGAATGTACGCCTGAATCTCGGCTCATGGAGTTTTCTGTTCTATGCCGGCCTGTTCCTGTCCATAGGTGAAGTCTGCAACATGGTTGGAGTGGCCCTTGCCGTCCCTCTTTCCGAAAAACTCGGCAAGAAAAGCACCTACATGCTTTCTTTCACTGCTCTGATCCTGTTCAGTGCCTTGCTCTTCTACATTCCGATCAGTCAGGGCGGGTACTATTGGATGCTGGTCCTTCAGATTGTGATCAGTGTGTTCACTGGAGTGATCTCTCCGTTGGTCTGGAGCATGTACGCCGATGTCAGTGATTTCGCTGAGAACCGTGACGGAACCGCCTCGACCGGCCTGATCTTCTCTTCCGCCTCCATGGCTCAGAAATTCGGTGGCGCCTTCGGCGGTTTCGCCGTGATGTGGCTCCTCAAGGCATTCGACTACAACACCGCTCCAGGGGCCGTTCAGACTCCTGAGGCCATCAACGGCCTGTGGCTTCTGATGAGTTGGATCCCAGCCATCGTGGCCGGTCTTGCTGTTGTCGTGATCTTCTTCTATCCTTTGACGAGGAGCAGAATGATCGCCATTCAGGATGAACTGGCAATCAAGAGAGCCATGGAGTTGGGCGACAAGCCTGAGGCTTCCGAGGAGATGGAAACCTCTTCACGTCTCTGGAGAGGTCTTCCTAAGGTTATGCGTTGGGTGATGGCCGTTCTTGTGGCCATCCTTGCGCTCGAACTAATATTCATTATTCTGAAATAAAGGAATATTCTGAAATGATGGACTACGGTCATTTTGACGATTCGGCCAGAGAGTTCGTGATCACTGATCCCGCTACTCCTTGGCCTTGGATAAACTATCTCGGAACCGAGAATTTCTTTTCGTTGATTTCAGGGACCGCGGGAGGATATTCATTCTACCGTGACGCAAAGTTCCGCCGCCTGACCCGCTACCGCTACAACGGAGTGCCGATGGACGCGGGAGGAAGGTATTTCTACATCAATGACGGGGGCTGCGTCTGGAGTCCGGGCTGGAAGCCGTGCAAGACCCCGCTTGATTTCTACGAGTGCCGTCACGGGATGGGGTACACACGCATTGCCGGCGAAAAGAATGGCCTGAGGGTGAGCGAGTTGTTCTTCGTCCCTCTTGGCTACGACTGCGAGATCCAGAAAGTCACGCTGGAAAACCGTGGTGAGACCGCAAAGAAATTTAAGTTATGGTCGTTCGTGGAATGGTGCCTTTGGAACGCCGAGACCGACATGGAGAATTTCCAACGGAATCTCTCCACCGGTGAGGTTGAGGTAGAAGGGAGTGTCATCTACCACAAGACCGAGTACCGGGAGCGCCGTGACCACTACGCCTTCTACGGAGTCAACGCCAACATAGACGGCTTTGACACAGACAGGGACTCGTTCATCGGGATGTACAACGGATTCGACAATCCTCAAAACGTGATGGCCGGAAAGTCTTCGCAGTCAATCGCCCATGGCTGGAGTCCGGTAGCCTCGCACTGCCTTGAGCTCACGCTTGGGCCGGGCGAGTCCAAAGATCTTGTCTTCGTGCTTGGCTACGCTGAGAATCCGTCCGGCTCGAAGTTCGTGAAACCTACAGGCTATGAACTGAATTCCGGCTCTGGAGTGATCAACAAGGAAGTTGCCAGAAAGGTGATGGCCGCATTTGACACCTCGGAGAAGGTCGATGAGGCTTTCGTTGCGTTGAGGCACTATTGGGAGGGACTTCTGGGCAACTTCTCCCTCGCCTCCGGTGTGCCGGAGCTTGACAGGATGGTCAACATCTGGAATCAGTACCAGTGCATGGTCACGTTCTTGATGAGCCGAAGCGCCAGCTTCTTCGAGAGCGGAATCGGCAGAGGAATGGGATTCCGGGATTCCAACCAGGATCTTCTGGGAATAGTGCATCAGATTCCGGACCGGGCGCGTCAGAGAATCCTCGACATAGCGGCGACCCAGTTTCCGGACGGCAGCTGCTATCACCAGTACCAGCCGCTCACAAAGCGCGGCAACGATGGCATCGGCGGAGGGTTCAACGATGACCCTCTCTGGCTGCTCGTGGGCGTGGATGCCTACCTGCGCGAGACCGGAGACTTCACGATCCTTGATGAATATGTCCAATTCAATAACGTCCCCGGCAGCGAAAAGACTCTCCTTGAGCATCTTGTGGTCAGTTTTGAATATGTCTGTGGACATCTCGGCCCTCATGGCCTGCCCCTCATCGGACGGGCGGACTGGAATGATTGCCTGAATCTGAACTGCTTCTCCACCGATCCCGATGAGTCTTTTCAGACCACGGAGAACAAGACCGAGGGCAGCAAGGCAGAGTCCGTGATGATAGCGGGATTGTTTGTCTTTGCGGGAACCCGCTACGCTGAGCTTCTTGACCACTTGGGCAAGAATTCTTCGGCTGTTCGTAAGGCTGTGACAGGCATGTCCGAGGCCATCAAGGAATATGGCTGGGACGGGAACTGGTTCATTAGGGCCTACGATTTTTTCGGTCGGAAGATCGGGTCGAAGGACTGCGAGGAAGGCAGGATATTCATAGAAAGCCAAGGTTGGTGCTCCATGGCGCGTGTCGGAGCTGAAGAAGGCTTCTGCGACAAGGCGTTGGATTCCGTGAAGGAGCGTCTGGAATGCCCTCACGGCATCGTGCTCAACAATCCAGCGTTCAGCAGGTACTATCCTGAATATGGCGAGATTTCCTCATACCCTGAGGGTTACAAGGAAAACGCAGGCGTTTTCTGCCACAACAACGCTTGGATCATCATCGCCGAGGCCATGGCCGGACGGTCCGAGGACGCTTGGAGACATTATTGTCAGATAGCTCCGGCATTCATCAAAGACCAGGCTCTTCACAAGGTGGAGCCTTACGTCTATTGTCAGATGGTGGCTGGAAAGGATGCCGCGCGTCCTGGAGAAGGCAAGAACAGTTGGCTGACTGGCACCGCCGCATGGAACTGGAACGCTGTCTCTGAATATCTTCTCGGAGTGAAACCCCGGTTCGACGGCCTTCTGATTGAGCCTTGTCTGCCAGCGTCCATCCACGAATATAAGATTCACAGGGTTTTCCGTGACGCTGTCTATGACATCACGATCCGTTATTCCGCCACGGGACAATCCTATTTTATACCATATTCCCCAGGACATCATGAACTGACTTTGGATTTGTAGATTATGAAATTAAAGAATATATTGCTCGCCATCGCGGCCCTGTTTATCTACATTGGCCTTAATGCCAGTGATTTCCGCACTCTTTTGAACAACGGCTGGACTTTCTCCCTTGGTGACGCCTCTTCGATGAAGAAGGACTTCAC
>DCMG01000059.1:5562-8772 GCA_002321335.1 Bacteroidales bacterium UBA1628
CCGGCACGGCTGGACATAGCAAGTCCCCAATCATGCAGGCTTTCGACGACTCTGGATGGCAGAAGGTCAATCTGCCTCACGACTGGGTTGTGGATCTGCCTTACAGCAAGGATGCAAGCCATTCCCATGGCTACAAATGCGTCGGCTGGAACTATCCTGAGAACTCGGTGGGCTGGTACAGAAAGCACCTCCGCATCCCGTCCGAAGACTACGGCAAGCAGATACGCATCGAGTTCGAGGGGATATTCCGGGACAGCGAGGTCTTCTGCAACGGCTTCTATCTTGGCCACGAGAGAAGCGGCTACGCCACGAGGTCCTATGACCTGAGCCCGTACCTCAACTACGGTGGCGACAATGTCATCACCGTGCGCTGTGATGCTTCCACGGAGGAAGGATGGTACTACGAGGGTGCGGGAATATACCGTAACGTATGGCTCCACAAGGCCGGGCTGGTCGCTGTGAAGCCATATTCATTGGATCTGACAGGGGAAGTCCCGAAGTTCGAGACAGTGATGGCGAGCGACACGCTTGACAAGGCTAAGGTGAAGGCTGAGGTTGTGTTTCTAGATGCTGAGGGCAACGAGGTCAAGAAACCGGATCACCTCTGGAGTCTTGAGGATCCTTACCTTTACACCGCGCGGATTCGTCTTTACTATGACGGTGTCCTCTCTGACGAGCAGAAATGCCGCTTCGGGCTGCGCTCGATTGAGTTCAGCCCGACGGAAGGGTTCCTGCTCAACGGGAAGCACGTTAAGCTGACGGGCTGCAACATGCACCTTGACCATGCCGGTGTAGGTGTCGGAGTGCCTGACGAACTGTGGCGTTACCGTCTTACGCAGCTCAAGAAGTACGGGTTCAACGCAATCCGCAGCTCGCACAATCCCGCGTCCCCGGCCATGCTTGACCTCTGTGACGAGATGGGCATCCTGGTGATTGACGAGAACCGTCAGCTTGGTGTCAACGAGGAGCAGCTCACCCAGGTCAGAAGGATGATCGAAAGAGACCGCAACCACCCTTGTGTCATCCTTTGGAGCGTCGGTAACGAGGAATGGAGCGTGGAGGGCATCGAAGCCGGCACAAGGATAGCGCGGAAGATGAGTGAATATGTCCACTCCATCGATCCGACCAGACCGTCCAACTACGGCAGTTCCGGTGGGCACGAGCTCGTGAAAGGAGTTGATGTGTTCGGCTACAACTACATCGTCCAGAACCCTGTGGATGAGTTCCATGAGAGATTCCCGGACCATTGTGCAGTCGGCACAGAAGAGACTTCCGGAGCCGGCACGAGAGGAAAGTATGCCACAGTCCCGGAGGAAGGCTGGATGATCCCTCTGAACAGGGTTGACACCTTGGGCAGGATCAATGTCATCGAACACGGCTGGAAATTCTACAAGGCCCGTCCTTGGACCGGTGGACTTTTCTATTGGACTGGTCAGGACTACCGTGGCGAGCCGAATCCAATGGTCTGGCCGGCTACCGGCTCCCAATTCGGCATTCTGGACTACTGCTGCTTCCCGAAGGACGAGGCGTTCTACGTCAAGGCCGCCTGGCTTGACGAGCCGACAGTCCACATCTGCGGCCCGTACAAAGGCGAAGTCTGGGTCTATTCCAACTGCGATCAGGTCCGGCTTTATGCCAACGGCAAGAACCTCGGAAAGAAGGATATGCCTATGGACGGCCACCTTGTCTGGAAAGTAGGAAATGCCGCCAGATTCTCAGCAGTGGGCTACCGTAACGGCAAAAAGGTCGCTACTGATGAATATCCTTCCGTCGCCTCCGAGACAATCCTCACTCTCTCCAAGTCTCAGATAAAGGCTGACGGTCAGGATGTTGTCGTGATTGACATCGACACCCCGTCCGAGAGTCTGGAAGTCTCTGTCTCCGGAGCCACGTTCCTCGGCTGGGGCAACGGCAACCCTGGTTTCAAAGAGATTGAAAGACCAGAGAACGGCAGCTCCATGACGATCAAACCATTCTCCGGCAAAGCTCAAGTCATCATCCGCTCGATCGAAGGCTCAACCGAACCAGTCAGTGTCCAGATAGGTGACAAGACAGCCGAGATCAACACCATCTAAACACCGGGTAGACTGCTTTGTCCAATCTGAATATAGTTGGAAAAGTTTTGTCAGCTTTGAGAAAAATCCACCGTTGTATGCGTTTTTGGCTTGGAATCGCTAACTTTGCGGCGGAAACGGGATTCGTGTGTGTTGAATCCCGGTCCGGGTGATTTTAATTTTTGAATATGATCAAGTCAATGACCGGTTACGGCAAGGCTGAGGCCGTCCTGGAGACAGGTAAACTCACCATCGAGATCAAGACGCTAAACGGCAAGAACTCCGACGCCAACATCAAGTCCTCTCTTCTTCCGAAGGACAAGGAACTGCTTGTCCGCAGGAAGATCACTGATTCACTGGTGCGCGGCACGATTGATTTCTACATAAATTGGGAGCCTAAGTCTGGGTGTGTGGCCAAGCAGATCAACAAGGAACTGCTCAAGGAATATTATGACCAGCTGATGGATTTCGGCTCCTCTCTTCCTGTTTTCGATTCCTTGACTTTCAATCCGAACACGATGCTTGCCTCCATCCTGAGATTTCCTGATGTTCTTGACAACTCTCGTCAGGATGTCATCACCGAAGAAAACTGGCCGGTGGTGGAGAAGGCTATTGACGAGGCTCTTGCCGCTGTGAATGACTACCGAGCGAAGGAGGGGGAGGCTCTTTATAAGGATGTCACATCCAGGGTAAGGAACATTCTTGACCTTGAGGATCAAGTCGAGGGCTTCGAGAAGGAAAGGATCGACGCCGTGCGGGAGAAACTGATGAAGAATTTGGAAACCCTCCAGCAGAAGGTGGATCCGTCCCGCTTCGAGCAGGAGATGATCTTCTACCTTGAGAAACTGGACATCAACGAGGAGAAAGTCCGTCTCCGTCAGCACTGCAAGTACTTCATGGACACGATCGACGGTGAGGAATATCCCGGCCGAAAACTCGGCTTCATCATCCAGGAAATGGGCCGCGAGATCAACACAACCGGCTCTAAGGCCAACCACTCTGGCATCCAGAAGATCGTCGTCCGAATGAAGGATGAGCTGGAGAAGATCAGAGAGCAGTCTATGAACATTCTCTAAAAGAATGTTCATAGACTGCTCATCCATCCAACCTCCAGTCACTGTGTGACAGCCCCTGGGGGCACGGGGAAAGGATTCCC
>DCMG01000059.1:8890-23900 GCA_002321335.1 Bacteroidales bacterium UBA1628
ACCCCTTCGGTCGCTACGCTCCGAGTGTTACCTTATTCGTCTGGAATAGTTGTGGAGAGTTCAGGGGGAACTATGGATTCGGGACCGGTTTTGCGGGCACTAGGCTTGATTTTGGCCTGGGACTTCTTGGGGGAGAGTCCGAGTTTCTCCAGTTTCTGGATTTTCTTGACGACACTTTGATTGGATTCGGTCAGTTTTCTGGTTGAGGTCTCGTAGGCGGACTGCGCCTTGCCGAGCATGGTCCCGATCGCCACGTAACTATCCATCCAGCCGTTCAGCTGGCTCATCAGTTCCTCGGCAGTCTTGTAGACCTCGGCGATGTTCTTCTCCTGGTTCGCCTGCTTCCAGGCCATCTGGATCATGTTCAAGACTATCACCAGAGTCATCTGGCTCACGATCAGCACATTGTTGTCCTTGGCCACCTGCCAGAGCATAGGATCCTCCTCTAGCATGAGCCTGAACGCCCCCTCGACCGGGATGAACATCAGATTATAGTTCACTTTCCGCCGTCCTTCAGGAATATACGAGGCGTAGTCCTTGGACTTGAGCTCATCCACATGCTTGCGCACGCTCTCGACGTGCGCCTTGGCGAACTTCACACGATCCTCAACTTTCTCTGCGTTGATATATTCCTTGTAATCCTTCAGGCTGACTTTTGAGTCGATGATGACGGTCGTGTCGTCCGGGTAGAGCACCATCACGTCCGGGATCATCGTCCTGCCGCTCTCGCTCTTGATCTCGTGGCCGCTTTCATCCGTCATCACGCTCTGGGTGAAGAAGTGCACGCCTTCCACCAGCCCGGCGTTCTTCAGCACGTCAGTGAGCAGCATCTCCCCGAAGTCGCCCTGGACCTTTGAATATCCCGTCAGCGCGTTCGCCAGATTCCTTGCCTCGTCCCCGACCGCCTGCGACCGTTCCATCACATTATGAATATGCTCCTTCAGCTGCGCGCTCTGCTCCACAGCCTCCTTCCGGGACTCCTGCACGGCCTTTCCGAACTCGGCGAACTTCTCCTGCATCGGTTTCAGAAGCTCAGAGATCGACTCGGCGCTCTGTCTTTTGAACTCAGTGCTGTTGTCCGCTGACAGAGCCTTGAACGCGTCCTTCATCTTCTCCAGATCCCTCTCGTGCTGCTCCCTCTGCATATTCAAGGCCTTCTCCTGCGCCTCCTTCTGCTCCGCCATCGCCTTTTCCTGAATATCCCGCTGAACGGCAAAGGCTTTCTCCTGCAGGAGCCTCTGCTCCTCAAGCGCCTTAGCCTGCTCTTCCCTGAGACGGCTTTCATATTCCTCCCTGGCCTTGAGCGTGCTTTCCAGTGCCGCGTTCTTCCCCGTCAGTTCCGTCAGCCGCTTGTGGAGTTCGTCCTCCGCGTCCTCATATTCCTTGACAATCCGTTGCCTTTCAGCGGCATTCCTCTGAATCACAACAAGCAGCGCCACCACGGCGGCCACCGCCACCGCCGAGATCAAAATTATTATTGCCGTAATATTCATAGACTTAACTGTTCTCTAAATCATTGATCTACCTTACTTGATCATTCTTAGGCAGGACTTTGCTGTCCATAATTACGTTAAACAGCATTATGTAATATTACGTAAAAATTCCGGAATATTCAACGGGAAGATAAAAAACATATATAAACGCAAAGAAACATAAAAAGTTCGCATCTTACCCCCAACCCTTTTTGGCCAAGTTAGCCTGAACGAATATATTTGGCTTTCCACTGGTTTGGCATCGATTGAAAAATATCACGGTCGGTGTCGTGTTTTGGAAACTTTTATTAATTTTGCAATGATTAAGTTAATATTATTGGAAAGTGCGCGCAGCTTTCTCAAACGTCTGCCGCCTCAAGTGATGAAGAAGATTCTCTACAACATTGATAGAGTGATCGGAGGGGAGATAAATGCGGAACTTTTTAAGAAACTTGAGGGAAGTGAGATTTGGGAATTCAGGACGTTGTATAACGGTACTTGTTACAGACTTTTTGCGTTTTGGGATTCTCGTAAGGGGACTTTTGTGGTGGCAACCCATGGAATTGTGAAGAAGACTCAAAGGACTCCAAGAAAAGAGATTTCGAGGGCTGAGGCTATAATGAAAGAGTATTTGAGAGACAGAAATATATGAGTAATATGAAAGCATACACATTTGACGAGGTTAAGGATGAACTGCTTGGAAAAGTTGGGACTCCGGAGCGTGATGAACATGAGCGCAAGGTTGCCGAAGCAATCAATGCGTTCAAGATAGGGGAGATAGTCAGGGAACGACGCCTTGGCCAGAACCTTACGCAGGCAGAACTCGGGAAACGTATGGGCGTGAAGAAATCCCAGGTCTCTAAACTCGAAAGGGGAGAGGATATGTCCCTCCGCTCGATGCGCAGGGTATTCCGTGCTCTGGGAGTCGAGTCTGGCATCCTTGACCTTGGCCCGGCTGGAAAAGTCACCTTGTGGTGAGCAATCTATTTCTCCTCCATCTTGTTGTATTTCATTGGTACAACCTAAACCATGTTCCTCCGCATCGTCCGCGCGAAGGAGCATGGTGAGTCTGCCGAACCACGGTTGGCTTGCCGATGATCAGTCTATTCAGGAACCTCGCAGGCTGTATGGAAAGTGGAATGGACAATTTGTCTCCACCCTTTAGCTAATTCGGTAACCAACGCTATGTGCAAGACTGCTGATTCTCTGTGTTAGTGGGTGAGTAGTTGGTTATTTACATACTATTAAATAGTTAACACTATGTCTAAGGTGCGAATCCGCTAAAAAGATGAGTTATGATATTTATTATCAATGATTTGCGAATCACGCAGATCTTCGCTACCTCTTTGCGGTGGGGGCGCTGGGGCACCACCGCTGCCTCCGGTGAAAGGCAGTTTGGGGCATACTAACAGTTGAGTTGTGTGTTGAGTGAGATGCTGTTGTCAGGTGAGATGTTGAAAGACATTTTTGCCGCATAGTGTCGTCGAAACCCTCCATTTGTCGGTACTGAACTACGATTTAGCCTAATAATGTCGTTCATTCCCCTCCGTTGTAATCTATGTGCTTGCGGAGGAGGCAATGATCGGACCGGGTGGGCTACATTGTAGTAAGGAACTTCACTATAGGGGCATGTGGAACATCTCTGCGGAAAAAATTGAAAATAAGAATGTCATCGGGTGAATTCTCTTACCGGACGGACCGGGCGGGCCATGGCGGCGGCGCCGACGAACCAATAGTTGGATGTGACCCCTCCAAGCGCCAATCCGGCTCCTGAACGGGTTCCGCCATTGGACCAGATTATCTGATTGCTCCAGAGGTATACTATTTGGGGATTGAAGTTTCCGCCAGCCCCGACACCATTAACTAGATAATTTTTGTACCATCGTTCTCCTGTGCCTGTCAAAGCCATCCGGTTACCCTGCTTGTTTTTCTTGGTGTAAACGTAATATATGTAATAGCCGTCATGGCCGTTCATGCCCTCATATGTGCCGTTGAATAAATCTTGCAGATTCTTGCCATGGTATTGAGGATTGTTTTTGTGTTCTTTATCATCAATGATGTTAGCGTTGACCATCATTTTGAAATATCCGACTGGTGGCACCATATAGCCGGCTGGCGATGGATCGTAAACTGTTTTTTTGCCGGAATACTCGTAATTAACCAAATGAGGGCTGGTGAAGCCTATGGATGTATTATTCCATAGGTTGTAGTAGTTGGTGTTCAGCCAATGCTCATTTCCTAGTTTGTATTCAATGTTTCCACCCAAATACAGAACATTCGGGTTCTTTATTCCGTCCTTAATGTTTACGAATTGAGAACTAAGTTCGTAAGCAAGCTCTCCGAAATTATATTTCACCACCGACCCGCTGTTCATGAAACCGACAATAGGGTCTTTCCGCCCGAATTGATAATAGACGTTGTTGCCGATCCAGTACTCGATCTTTTTTTCACGCTGTTCCACGTTGAGTGTCACCTTGTTGCCGCTTTTGTCTTGGGTGAATGTCATCGTGCCGGTACGCTTGAGGTACCAGACGTTCTTCGGGTCGCACCATCCCAGATTGTAAGGAGCTGAGGTGTACTGTCCGTAGCCGTTGTCCCATGCATCGAAAGTTACGTCATTGCTTCCGATTTTACCGTCTGTGTTATTGTAGAACCAGTGCTCGTCAATCCAGATGTGCCAGCTCCACATGATTGTGCCGCCATTGTCTTTGATGGCAAGCACGACATTCCCTTGCTGGATCTCGTCGCGGTTCACCTTGAAAGAAAGATAGTCGTAGCCGTCAGATCCGTTATATTCCAGTTTGACATCGGAGACGAGGTTGTAGGCGTCCTGCCACACAAGAATGGCGCTTTTGGCTCCGGAAATCTTGGCTCCGGAGATATTGTTGCCTTTATAGTCCGGGAAATTCTTCAGCGCTGTGCCCACTCCGTTAACGTTCCCGTTGCCGAATTTGTAGCAGCCGGAATTGAGACTCCCGTTGGTTATCGCGTTGCCATAGACAAGAGGCAGCTTGTAATATCCAGGGGCGTTCACCACATAGCAGTTGGCTGTGTTTCTGACGCCTGTGACCATAGACAGGTCTCTTGGGTTTGATGCTGACTCGACTTCCGGATTTGTGCGCATCTGCCAGTCTCCTTCCCAGTCGGTTCCGGTTATCTGCGGACGGAAAGTTACATTGTACTGAGTACGGTCGTAAGAACCATCACCGCTCCAAGTGTTGTCCGGCATCCAGACCTTCGGGTCTATCTCCGTGTTGTCGTTGTTCCAATACTTCCCGATATAGCCGGAAATCGCGTCAGGGAACGATGTCTTGCCTTTTGTAGCCTCTGCGGTCCATGGAACGATTTCCTTTATTGCCGGATTGTTCGCGCGCTCCCTCCAGCTCATGACCTTGTAGTATGCTCCTTTAGTCACTGTCTGGTTGACCACAATCCTGCCTGGCGCGTCAGAGAATCCGCCCTTGGACGGCTCATTATCATTGACAGTCTGCTCGCTGCCGATGACCTCAAAATGGTAGATCCAGTTGGAGGAACTGGTTGAAATCGTGTAAACATATTCCTTTCCCGGCTCCCAACGGGTGACTTTGTTGTCATTGATCTTTCCTCGCAGTGTGAATGTCCTGCCATCCTTGTCTCTCTTGAAGACAACCTCAATCTTGGCATCTGCCGGAATGTCCTGCGGAATCAGCATGAAGGTCTTTTTCGGCATCCTGTCATTCAGCACGACATCTGATGATTCATCGGACGGAGTGGCGCTTACACCAGTTACCTTGTAATCAAATGTCTGTGAATATGAACTCTCTGGGGTGCCGTAATCCGACCATGTGAATCCCTCGGTGCTGAAATCATAGACGCATTTCCCGCTGCCGGCGACTCCGAGAATCGAAATGCTTTCGATCGTGCCTCCCACTACATCGCTTACCGCGAACTTAATGGCGGATAAGGCGTGCCTGAAATTCATCGGCACCTTGCCATTGTCACTGCCGGCTCTGTCGCAGATGTTGGTGGCGAACATCAGATCCGGCTGGGACTCGGCATCGTTGTTTCCGGTTCCTGACGGGGTCTTGAAGTTGAATGTCGCTTGGGTATTGGTTACTATCAGGTTTGTAACGGAGCTTACAGGAGCCACTTCGACAGGCTCAGTGACCGAAACCGGCGCGAATGCGAAGAATCTCAATTTCTTACCGACCTGAGGCCAATAGTACAGAGGGGCTGTGCTCCAGACATCGCTTCCCGAGCGTGGCTTGACAGCCGAATATGAAGGAATATGCTTTCCTCCGCCGTTCGGAAAGAAAGCGGTGACTCCGAATCCGTCCGATCCGTTCGCGGCCTTGAATCCGGAATATTCATTGACAGGCGCTGATTTAGTGACAGTTTCTTCGCAATCTCCATAGTCTGTAACGTATGTATGGAGGTACAGAGTCTTGTCAAACCCATGTGCGCGCAGTTCAAGCGGCTCCAATAATGACGATGTGTCTTTAGTCTTGTCCTGTGACCTGGTGACCTCTGTGTCCAGCCTCCCTGCGGTCACGTAGAACTGCATTTCCTCGCCAAGCGTCTCATCATCGATCATGTCCCACACACAGGCGCAAGGCAGCCATACAATGGCGGCCATAAGCCAGATGCGAAGGAGTGTGTTCAGATGTCTAGAAAACCGCGTCATGATATTCATAGTTTACAGATCGATATAAACCTTTCCGCCGAACACCCACTTCTCCACGTTGACTGTGAACAGGATAGGCGTGACGTTCACCGTGTAGCGGTACTCATAGTTGCGAATGATGTCGAACCGTCTTCCATCATCTTTGGTGGTGGAATAGTCGCGGAAGTCTATGCGATAGACAGCGTCGCTGTCTTTGAGTTTCAATTCGATGAACGAGCAGTCACCGCGAGCCATGCCTGTCGGGCCGGCGTTGATATATTCAGGGACATAGATTGTCCATACTTTCCTTTCCGAATCGGCGGAGAAGTAAAGTGTGGCTTCCGGGGTATTGTCCTCGGCTTCCATGCAAAGATGTGCTGTGCCGGAGTATGAGGTGTTGTCGTACATCCCGAGCGGCGCGCATGCGAAATCCTTGTTGTGCTTATTCAGCGTGACGCTCTCAAGTTCGGTCTCGCAGCCTGCGTTCAGACTGACCTCGATTTTAGCCAAAGCCCTCAGAAGGCTGACCTCTCCGAGGTAAGTCTCGACATCCGGCCTGAAATAGAGCGCGTTCACGGTTCTCACTCCGTACATAGGAATCGTAGATTCCGCAGACGGCTTGAACGGCACATCGGAAGTACCTGTGTATCTGGCTATGGACCAATCGGCCTTGCAGACATCCTCTATTGTTGTGACTCTTGCCTGAAGACCGGCCGGGCTGGACGGCCAGTTGGCCAGAACCACAACCTTGAAGTCTCCTGACGGAGGATTCGTGACCGTGCCGCGCAGTTCCCATTTCTGGGGATAGGCAGTGTTGTCCACAGGCTTCACCTCATCAGGAGAAAATCTCTGAAGGAATTTGTTGTCTGTGTCGAAGAACAGGATGTGGAGGCTGGAAATGTCGATGTAGTTCTCATAGCCTGAGCCAGTCTCTTCAGTCTCGGTGAGCGCACGTGACACGCCGGACCCCTTTCCGCCTGTGTTGATGCGGAGACTTACCTGAAGCGTGCCTCCGTCACAGTCGGCTTCGCTCTCCTCGAAAACGAATTTCTCGCAGGAGAGAAGCGTCATGCAGCAGAGTGCCGCCAGCGCAAGAATATGCAAGGCTCTTTTCACCGTAAACTTTTCCTTTTATAAGTCTGTGTCTTGAAGCACTACCTTCCAGGAGTTGATGTAGATGTAAGTGTTGGCCCAGTTTTCGTTCTTGTCGAGGAAGAACACCATATTGTATTCATCCTGGCGGTCGAGATACTCCTGGTCAGGAATGCCCTCGTTGTAGTGCCCTTTGACCAGAAGGGCGTAGTCGATCAGAGGGATGGAAAGCACGGTCGTTCCGGCCTCCTTGTTCCTGATGTGGAGTCTTGGCTTGTGACCTATGACCAGACGTCCTGTCGTCAGCTCGGCAAGGGCGACACCGAAGGTTTCAGTCGCTGAGCTTGTGGTTCGGCAAAGCTCACCAACCATCGAAGCGACCGAGGTTGCTTTGGTCACTTCGGCAGACTCAGTGACCGACTGCATGTCCGCCTCAGCCGTGCCTGAGGACACCGCCCAAGCCCGGTAGGTCACGCTGTCGCACGGAAGCAGGCTGTTGTCCCAGTCCATCCTCCCGTTGTCGTCCGTGATGAAGAAGTCAAATTTGTCCTTGTCCACCGGTTTCCCGGAAAGATGCTGCAGCACGACCCTGAAGTTGTTGGTGTTCTTAGTCAGCGGCACAGTGACGGTGACTGTACCTTCATCTGCGGTGAAATCCGCCTCCGGAAGGTAGCCGTGGTAGAGGTCGTCGATTCTTCCGTCTGTGATGGAGGATCCGTCGGATGCCTGTCTGGTGTTGAGGGCACAGTCCAGGTCGGAACGTACCTTCGCCTGCCTGAATGTCCATGACTTATATTCATCGGCGTCGCACCAGGCAAGCAGTCCATACTTGCCTGCGGGCACATCGACTTCCATTGAATATCCTTCCGAGGCGAGAGCGTCACCGCTTTCGGTCTTTGACCAGACTATGCTGCCGTCCTCATCGAGCACGTAGAGTGTCACGCTCCGCACCTCATGGACGAAGGCGTCCGCGTACTTCATGTTCATGTCGTAACGGAACCTCACGCGGTAGGAGACGGCGCAGTCGCCCTCGTCCTCGTAGATGAGTCCGCCGCAGGATGATACGGCCATTCCGCAGGCCAGTGCCATGGCCAGCAGTCCGGCGTATGTCCTTTTGAATACTGACAGCATAACAAAAGTTGATTTCGTTTTATCCAGAGAATACCACCGGCGCCGTTCCGCCCCGGCGACATTCTCTGAGACTGAAGATTGTTAATGAATATTCCGGCTAAAGATCCACGGTCTGCTTGACAACCTTCCAAGAAAGGACGTTGATCTTGGCGGCCACGTAGTAGTTCTTTGTGTCATCATCGTTAGGAACAATGCGCTCGTCAGGCTTGTTGACGGCCTTGCCGAGATTCCTGATGCTGTTGATCGTGATCATGTAGTAGTGGTTTCTGACCACGCCGTAGTTGCCTTCCTTCTGCACATATTCAGCGTCGGTGTACTTGCCGTCGTTACGCAGGTGCTCGATAGGAATGTTGTAGTACATCATACCCTCGTTGTAGAATGAGCAGCCTGTGTTGTACTTGTAGTCTTCGTTGCCATTGATGAGTTTGTTGGCTTCATCGGTTGTCGCGGCGGTGACCGATGTCTCGTTCGGACCGTAGAAGTAGTTTCCGGCGCCATTCAGCTCGACGTGTGCGTAACCGTCTGCGGATATGACGATTTTGAGGTCTTCGGCCGTCACCTTTGTGTACTTGTCGCCGGCTCCGCTTGTGGTCTTTTTCCAGATCTTGTCCGTCGTGCTTGACTCGAAACTGTTGAGGGCAGCGTTCTTGTAGTTTTCCTCATCATAAAGTGAGTTTGCGAAGTTGTAGAGCGTGATGGCATTGCCGTCCGCGTCGGTAACCTTTGCCTTGAGAAGCACGCTGGTCACGGCGCTGCTGAAATTCTTGCTGTCAAGAACATCGGCAGTGTTGGTGTTCTCGCGGCAGTAAGCGTTTCCGTTTATCGCAACCTTGAGGTCATTGTATGAGATGTAATTCAATGTCGCCGAGGCCTCATCATAGTGGTTCTCGCTAGAGTTGAAAGTGTCCGGATAGACACCGGTGCCGTAGTTTGTTGACTTGCCCCAGTAACTTCTGAAGCGTGCCGCGTCGTTCCAGTCGAAACCGAGTGAAGAGGTCGAGGCAGTCCACGAGGCGTCTATGTTCTTGAAGCCGTACGAATCCTTCGTCGTGGCGTTGAGTCCCCAGGCCTCTACTTTGAAATAGAGATCCTTGGGAGTTCCGTTCACCATGAACGACCCAATCTTGCCGCTTGTTCCGAGGCTTTCCGCGAATTCAACCTTGACCTTGGCCGCGAGTCTCTCGACGTAAGCCTCCACAGGATTACCGGCGCTCAGGGCAAGTTCCTCGCTTTCCTGGAAGTTCGCAGGCTTGAGTTTGGCGCAATAGTAGCCGGAAACAGCGTCGTCGTTGTCGTAAGACGAACTTGACATCATGAAGTTTGTCCAATTGACCTGATCGTCCGCGTCTGCGGTAGCGATGGCGGTCTGAACAGCTTTTGAGGCCTCGGAGATGCTTTTGTTCTCGATGTTCGCACCGATCCATGGATCATCTGAGTTGAGGATGACGGACATATATGCCGGATAGAGGTTGGACTTCAGGCCTTTGAGAAGCACAACGCCATCGGAAAGCTCCTCAACGTTATCATTGGTGGATTCGCCCGTGCCGTTGACATTCATCTTCAGGTCTGTTTTCTTGACAGACTGACAGAAAGATCCGTCCGCATAGTAGAAGATGAAGTAGGCGTTGTTGATTTTCTGCTCATCGGCTGTGCCGTAGTAGAAAGGCGGCTCTGCGGCCGTACCCTTTGTCGTAGGATTAGAATAGGCGATCTTGACGTTGATGTAGGCGTCACCATCTTTGAGAGGAGTGTCGGTCGCAGTCTCCTTGTTGCAGGCTGCCAGCGCTACCAGTGCCAAGCCCGCGGTGAATAATTGTTTAATTTTCATAAACATAGAGTTGATTGAATAATTAATATTTATTTACTTGTCATTTCTGTTCGCTGTAACCGGAATATTCATGAAAGATTTCCGCTTGACGTACGGCTTCCATGATTCCTCTTGCGGAGGCGGCGCGGAAGTGACGGACCGCATCGGAATATTCCTTGGACATCACGGCGAGCACGCCGCGAGCATATTCGGCCTCACCGCTTTCGCCGGCTTTCTCCAGCCTTTTCACTGCTGTGGCCAGGTCGCCGCGCTCCATCGCCGCGTTCGCCGCGTTAAGGTTAGCCACCGGGTCGTCAGGGTACATCACCGCTGCGGTCTCGAAGGCTGTGTTGAACTCAGGACTGCCAGGCTCCAGACTCTCGGCTGCGAGGAAGAATTCCTCAAGGGAGAGTTTGCTTGGTCTTGCCCTCATCACCTGAAGGATCTCCGCAGGGTCACGGTAACCTCTGATGCTGTACTCGATTCTATACTTGGTGCAGCGTAGGCGAGGGTAAATCTCGGCCTTCATGACCGCATAGTCCTCCTGGTAGTACTTCTTGATTTTCCACTCGCGCACATCCGGGTCCGTGGCGGTGTCCTCAGCGATTGCGAGGATCTTGCCGGCGTCCTTCAGTCCGCTTGTCCTTAGCCATTCGATGAGTCCTTCCCAGTTTTCCGGCTCATGCTCGAATGTGACTATTGACGGGTCGAAATTGTAGAGGTTCAGAACATATCCTCGGATGGTCGCGGTCCTCTCCCTTGCCAGATCTGTGTTGTGCGCGTAAGTGCCCTCCGGCGAGGCGAAGCCCTTGAGCCAGATGGAGGTAACGGTGATGTCCTTGTCATTGCGGACAGAGTCTATGGTCGCGCGTATCCTGCCGAGTTCGGCGACGTTGTTGTGATATTCCGGATAAATCTCGGTCTTGTCCACAGGAAAATCGACATAGGCCGTTCCGCTCAGGCTGCGTGTCTTCGTTTTCTCTCCCTTGGGGCAGACGTAGATCAGCCTTGGTGTTTCCGGCACCCAGAGCACCCTTGACAGCAGCTCTGCGGTCTGGTCTCCCAGACGCTTCTCACAGCAGGAATATTCGCTTCGCTCCAGCACAAGGCGGCTGTTGTTCATCCAGTCCTTATGAGGCGTGACCGCATGGTAGTCAAGGACATCCTCGTCGGATCCAGTTCTGAAAGAAGTCTCGTTCTCTCCGGAGATCATCTTGCCGTCGTCCTTGCGCAGGTAATAATAGTACCTTTGGCGGCCATAGACACCGATGGCCGGGAGCGCCAGCGAATCGCGGCCCTTGACGAGGAACGGAGTGAGAAGGACGGCCTTGGTGTTCTTCACTTTAAGGTCGCTGATGTCAAGGCTCATGTCGACAACCACATTGGAGCCGTCGCGTGTGACTTTCGCATCTTTGGCGACCACACCATCGACCGAAGGCTTGGCTTTGCCGCCTTTGACAGAGACTGAGGCGCTCTCCTGAGCCGCCGCGACAATTCCTGACCCTGCCAAGATGATGGCTGCGGCCGTGCAGATGAATATGTTGTTTGTCTTCATTGTCTTAGAGTTTTTAGAATAGGTACACAAGGCTTACCGCCAGTTTTGTCACGCCGAAGTAGTCGTGCTGGTCGTCGGTCGCGATTCTTTTGCCGCACCCGGCACAGCGGAATGTGTCATACCAGCTGTGAACCCAGCCCGCTCCGGCCTCGGCTTCGAGGTTCCAGTGTCTCCCTAAGATCCAGGCGTAGCCATAGCCAAGACCCGCTCCTGCCATCCAGCCTTGGTATCGGCGGTCTTTCAGCAGCCTCCAGTCTGTTCCGAGGAAGTCGGCGCCGATGTCAAAGCCGCCGACGTTGAACTGACCGCCCAGGGCATGAAGTCCGAAGAAGCTTCCTGCCCATGCGTCGCAAGCCCAGAGGCGCAGTTCCGGTTGGAAAAGCCAATGTCTGAACTTCTTGTCTCCAGTGAATGTCCATGGGTTGAGGTCTCCTGAAAGGTCGATGGTCCATTTGGGAGCGAACCTGAATTCCATGCCTGCGTTCAATGTGGCCGTGGCATCGTGGATGATGTTTGTCTTGACAGCCGCTGTCTGCGCCTTGGCTGACGGGGACAGCAGCGATGAGATGACCAAAACAAACGCCGCGGCGAGCGTGCAATGTGCCAAACGTCTGATATGTGATGTGGATCCGTTCATATTTGATGCCTTGTCTTGTTTTTCAAAAATTGATGTTTCAAAATGTTCTAGTCAATACGGAATTCTCTTTGGATGCCGATGTGGAACATTGATCAGGAAATGTAAGGGGGTGATTGTGAGGCGGCCGAATTTTTCTGCAGATATGAATACATTACTTATGCCAAGGCTCAAACTTGCCCTCGGCGAACATACCGCTGTCACAGACCTTTCTATCTTTTCAATCGCAACCACAATTTTTTCACAGACTTTCCATCCGCATTTCCAGCCCGATTTTCAGGTCTTGTTTTCGGACCGGTGCCAAGCAACCAAAATATCATTTTCTCTCCCCAAAGAGAACAAACGCACAAAGTTAATATAATTTCAGGAAAGAAATCGGATTTTTATTCAAAAAAAATATTGCCGACCACATCTGAATGCCTGAAAGGATGATGTGGAAGGTGGCTGTCCTGTCTGACGGAACTCCGGCGCGAGATGATTGTCACATCAACCCTAGAAACCTTGTCCTGGCGAGCATGCAGCATCCTAGCGAGCCTGCTTTGCGCCCTAGTTTCGAGAACACGACGGTGGTGTCCTTGCTCACAATGTTCAGGGAGTATTTCTTGATCGCCGCCCTGACCGGCAGCATGAGATAGTCCCCGCCTACGGTCAGCTTTCCTCCGATGACGACCTTTTCGGGATTGAACACGTTGATCAGGCCGGCGATGCCTCTTCCGAGGGTCGTGCCGATCTCTCCCATGGCATCTATGGCCACGACATCCTCGTCCTCCACCGCTCCCAGCAGGTCATTGAGCGTCAAATCCTTGCCGGTTCTGTACTTGTCAGTCAGCATCGAAGGACATCCTGATTTCAGCTTTTCCGTGACTATCCGTTGGAGAGCCGAGCCGGAGGCTCCTGTCTCCATGCAGCCGACCTTTCCGCAGCGGCAGATCTGCCCGTTGTCCAGAAACGGGAAATGTCCGAACTCTCCGGAAAAGCCGGACTTGCCATAGTACAGGTCTCCGTTCAGAATCATTCCCATTCCGAGGCCCCATCCGACATTGATGAACAGAACATTCCTTTCTCCGTTGGCGATTCCGCTGCGGAACTCCCCGTATGTCATAGCTCTGGAGTCGTTGTCAAGGGCGACAGGAACACCGAGATCCTCTTCCAGAATGGCACTCAGAGGTTTGTCCTCATTTATGAAATAGGTGAAACTGTAGCCGGACGCGGTGTTGACCCGTCCGGTAAGGTCGATGTTGCATGCAAGCATGCGTTCCACGCTCAGGTCATTGTTCTCAAGTGTCTCCCGGATCAGGCCGCAGAGCTTTCTGCATGACTCTTCCGTATTCTGTAGGGTGAACTCCACATCCTCGTCGTAGGACAGGGTCTGTCCCTTGAAGTCCATCGTCATGATGTTGGCGTGGTTCCTCTCCAGATCCACACCTACAAAATAGCCAGCGTCAGGGTTGAGCCCGAATATGCTGGGCCTTCGTCCGCTGGCCGAACCTTTTTTCCCAAGGTCCTCAAGCCATCCGTCGTCAATCAGCTCTCCGACTATCTTTGTGGTGGTCGGAACGCTGCAGTTCAGTTCACGGGCGAAGTCAGCGATGCTGAAATCGCCCGCGTTCATGCACAATTCCAGAATCTTCTGCTTGATTATGGAATTCTTGTCCGAGAGGTTTTCGCTGAAATATTTGACCATCAACTCTCTATTTGCCTTTTGTCCAGTATTCCTCGATTTCTTCCAGTGTCTTGCCTGTAGTCTCAGGGACCAGTCTCCACATGATGAGAAGGTATGGGACACACATGGCGGCGAACAGGAAGAATGTGCCGGCAGGTGTGAGTGTCTCGAGCATCCATGGTGTGAGCTGTCCGATCAGGTAGGTTCCGATCCAAAGAGCCAGACCGGCGATGCTCATCGCGAGTCCGCGCACCCTGTTGGGGTACATTTCTGACAAAAGTACAAAAACAACCGCGCTTATGGAAATCGCCGTGCAGAAAACGTACAGAAGGAAGAATGTCAGCAGGAACCAGGTCGGAAGAGCGGTGCCGAGGCAGAAATACAAACCGATCATCAGCAGACAGATAATCATTCCAGACACGCCCCAGTAAACCAGCTGCTTGCGGCCTACCTTGTCGATGATGAGCAGGGCAATGACCGTCGTGAGCATATTCACAACCCCGACCAGAACCGTCGAGAACATCGAACCCTCCCCGGACAAACCGGCGTCACTGAATATCTTAGGCCCGTAGTAAAGCACCGCGTTCACTCCCATGAACTGTCCGAGGATGGCGATGGCGCACCCGATCAGGACGGCCTTGAATATTCCCGGCTCCAGAAGGGTTGTCCACTCGGACTTTGTCTCTCCGGCGATGGAGGCCTTGGTCTGTTCGAGCTGCCGTGTCACTTCCTCTTCGGATGTGAATATTCCGGACAGAATCTTCCTTGCCTTCCCGTCCTTGTGCTTGGTTATGAGCCAGCGCGGACTCTCAGGGATGAAGAATATCACGATGAGGAACAGCAGGTCAGGAATGGTCTCGTAGCCCAGCATCCCCCTCCAGTACTCAGAGTTGAATATTCTTGTCCAAAGGTTTGTGGATGTGGAGTTCACATCAGCATCCTTGAGCACGAAGTAGTTGATCAGGTAGGCCATAAGGAAACCTATCGTGATGGCCAGCTGGTAGAGAGACACGA
>DCMG01000011.1 GCA_002321335.1 Bacteroidales bacterium UBA1628
ACTTATTTTTTACACATTACTTGCCTTTTTTTCCGCTGTCATCAGACACGTTTGTCCATAGCTTAGCCACCACAAGATAATAGCGACATAAAACAAGACAAACTGTCCCGGACGGTTCGGCGGTCGCTTCGACAAGCTCAGCGACCAAAATAGTCCAGGACAGTTAAATATTCAAAAATAATTTACTTGCTCAGCTCGGCGGCGTGTGAGAGGAGATATTCCTCAGCCTCGAGGTTCCAGAGGCCGTTATGGGCTTTGCAGAGGCGGTCGAGTTCGGCATAGACTGGGTTGGTCTTGCCTTTCTCCCCGAAGTCGGCGATGGCGGTCAGCGGCATCTCTACGTGGGTGTAGATGAGCTTCTTGCCACCTTTGATCGATGGGAGGTTCAACGTGGTCTCAGGGACTACATTCAAGCCACCTATGTGGGTCACGAGACCGGCCGGGTCAAGACCTTCGCCCATCATCTTGAGGGCTTCCTTCATGTCCTCGGTGTTTCCGCCGCTGGTGCCTACCACATGGGTTGACGCATAGTGGACGTTGTAGAAGTTGAACGGAGCCTTGAAATCGGAACGGCCCGGGCCTGAGAAGAAATTCAGGCAGCCATCGTGACCGAGGATGTCGTCACCCTGCTCGACGACTGCGGGAACCGGAGCCATCACGATGACCTCGTCGTAGCCGGTGCCACCGGAAATATCCTTCAACGTCTCAACAGGATTCTCTACAGTGCCGGTGTTCACATAACGCAGGTCAATTCCGCGTGAGGCAGCGAACTCCCTGGTGTAGAGCTCCGCAGCGCGGTCAAGGCGTGCTTGGTCGATGTCCGTCACCACAAAGAGAGACGGTCTTCTGTCCTCACGGCGAAGCACATAATTGATCATCGCAAGCCCCATCGGGCCGACACCGGCCAGAAGGGCCATCTTGCCTCCGTCCTTGATCTCCATCTGATGAACGTACGAACCAGGGTGCGTGTGGTAGCAGGCGTGCATCGCACCGATCACACAGGCAAGGGGCTCGCTCAATGACGCAGGATAGAATCCCTGGCCATTGTAATGCAGAAGGCACCCCATCTCCATAACTTCGGACGGGATAAGGATATAGGTCGCGTCACCGCCGGCGTAGCGATAGGAATATCCCGGGGCGGACAGCAGTCCGGCAGGGCCGTCCTCGTAGTTGAGGGCGGGCTGGATGGAGAACTTGTCACCCGGCTTGAACTGATCCTTCCACTTGGCGCCGACCTCGATGATCTCTCCGGCGAACTCGTGGCCGATAATCGTGGGGTTATCGGCGATGTCACCCGGAACTCTCTTGTGGTCAGAACCTTGATGGGAAGACTTGTAGGAAGACATGCAAAGGCTGTCGCTGACAACCTTCGCGAGGATCTCGTCATCCTTCATCTCGGGGAGCTCGAACTCCTCGAGACGAAGGTCTTCCTTACCATATAATCTAACGGCTTTAGTAAGCATGGTCGTCTCCTTTTACACACCCTTCTTAGCGCGGATGATCTGCTCTGCCGTGGTCTGGTTGCTTACCGGAACATAGTCCATAAGAGGGACGATCTTCTCGTTGATGGCATCCAGGAACCATGACGGCTGAGGGAAGAACGCTTCCTCAAGCTCGTGGCAAGGGGTGATCCAGTTGCGTGAGCCAAGCACTACCGGAGCAGCGTCAAGGTCATCGAACGCCATCTCAGTGATGTTGGCGGCGATATCATTGAGGTACGAGCCACGGGCGCAGCCGTCACCCGCGATAACGATGCGGCCGGTCTTCTTAACGGATTCAAGCACCTTGTCGTAGTTGAACGGAACGAGAGAGCGGGCATCGATGACCTCAGCCTCCATTCCATACTTCTCCTTCAGGATGTCTGCGGCCTCAAGAGCGCGGTACAAAGTGGCGCCGACGGTCAGGAAAGTGATGTCCTTTCCAGCCCTCTTGACATCCGGCTCACCGATCGGAATCTCATAATATTCCTCAGGCACACCACCTTCGTGGAACATCTCGCCCTTGTCGTAGATCCTCTGGCTTTCAAAGAATATGACAGGGTCGGTGCCCTGAAGAGCGGCGTTCATCAAACCCTTCGCGTCATACGGAGTGACAGGGAAGCAGACCTTGAGTCCAGGAATATGGCAGCACAGCGATGTCCAGTCCTGCGAGTGCTGGGCACCGTACTTCGAGCCGACGGACACACGAACCACAACCGGCATCTTCAGGATGTTGCCGGACATAGCCTGCCACTTAGGAAGCTGATTGAATATCTCGTCTCCGCAGCAGCCGAGGAAGTCGCAGTACATGATCTCAGGTATCACACGGCCTCCGCACATGGCGTAGCCGATGGCGGTACCGATGATCGCGGCTTCAGCGATCGGAGAGTTGAAGAGGCGGTGATACGGAAGTGCCTCTGTCAGACCTCTGTAAACTGCGAAAGCACCACCCCACTCACGGTTTTCCTCGCCATAAGCCACCAGAGAGGCATCCTTGTAGAAACGGTCAGCGACAGCCTCGAATATTCCATCCCTGATGTTGTAGGTCTTCATCTTGCTGGCAGGCTTGCCGTCCTTGTCGAGGTAGAACCTGGACTTGCCGGCTATCTGTTTCACGCGCGGATTCTCCTCCAGCGGCATATTCACATCAGGCTTCGCGTCGCTGAGGGAGTCGATGCTCTGATTGGAGAACATCATGTCTCCCAGAAGCTCGCTCTCCTTCACGAGATCCATTCTCGGAGAAAGATCGGTGTCAATCGCAAGCTTATAGCAATCGAATATGTTGGCGTCCACCTCCTTGCGGATCATGTCAAGGGTAACCTGATCAGCCACACCGGCCTCCTTCAGCTTCTCTCCGAAAGCGAAGATGCAGTCTTCCTTCTCCCAAGCCTCTATCTCCTCCTTTGTACGGTAAGAAGACTGGTCGCTCGGCGAGTGGCCGCTGTAACGGTAGGTGACAACGTCCAGAAGCGCAGGGCCTTTCTTCTCAAGCAGATAGGCCTTCTTGCGGTTGAACGCGTCGATGACGGCGAGAGGATTGTAACCGTCCACCCTTTCGGCATCCATGGCATCGGCCTTGAATCCGGCGCCAAGACGTGCAGGAAACACATACCCCATCGTCTCGCCCTTTGTCTGGCCACCCATCGCGTACTGGTTGTCCATCACGTTGAAGAGAACCGGAAGTCCACCTTTCATGTCGCCTTCCCAGAGAGTATTGAACTGATCCATGGAGGCGAATGTCATGCCCTCAAGGACAGGTCCGCGGGCCATCGCCCCGTCACCGAGGTTGGCGACAACTATGCCTTTCTTGCGGTTAACTTTCTTATACAGAGCGGCACCCACGGCGATCGAACCGGAACCGCCCACGATGGCGTTGTTCGGGTATATTCCGAAAGGAGTGAAGAACGTGTGCATCGATCCGCCGAGCCCCTTGTTGAAACCAGTCGTGCGGGCGAAAATCTCGGCCATCGCTCCATAGAGCAGAAAACGGATTCCGAGTTCCTTGACATCCTTTCCTTCGTAAGCCTTCTTGGCCACGTTCAGGGTGGCACCGCCCCAGAACTCCTCCATGACTTTCTTCAGTTTCTCATCAGGGAGAATCTGAATGGAACGCAGCCCCTTGGCGAGAATCTCACCGTGTGAACGGTGCGAACCAAAGATAAAGTCATCAGTGTCAAGGCAGTAGGCCATACCTACAGCGGCAGCCTCCTGACCGGCTGAAAGGTGGGCAGGCCCAGGGTTATTGTAAGCGACTCCATTGTAGCCACCCGTGGTCTTGACCAGATTCAGCATGGTCTCGAACTCGCGGATGTAGGACATGTCGCGGTAAATGCGGAGCAAATCCTCTTTTGTGAAATTGCCTTCCTCAAGTTCTTCCTTGACAGTCTTGCTGTACGTCATCACAGGAATCTTCGGAAGCTCAAGCTCGTGATCCTTCGGACGCAGGGTCTCGTTAGGATCGATGTATAGCGCTTTTGGCATATCAGTAGTATATTATTAATTATTAAATGATTATATTCTTTGACGGCAGTTTGATGACAATCACTTTATAGTACTGCTATTTCAGTGCGAACGCCGTCTCTTTTATGATTTCTGAAACAGTCGGATGCGGGAAGACAACCTCCTTGAGCTGCTCAAGGGTCATCTCCGACTCGATGGCGATGCATGCGCTGTGGATTATCTCGGAGCAAGGGTTGCCAAGCATATGCACGCCAAGCACCTCGTGGTACTTCTTGCCGACAATGATCTTGCATATTCCCTCGCCTCCCTCATTCTCGGCCACGAAGCGACCGGCATAGGCCATAGGAAGCTTTACAACTGAATATTCCTTCCCGGAAGCCTTGGCCTGCTCTTCGGTGAGCCCGACTCCGGCGACCTCAGGATTGGTGTAGACGATACCAGGGATGGCGTCATAACGCATGTGGTCTTCCTTTCCAAGAATATTATTGACCGCGACCTCGCCCTCTCTGCTCGCGGTGTGGGCCAGCATCGAGAAGCCGGTGACATCACCTGCTGCATAGACTCCGGGAATATTCGTGCGCATCTTGCTGTCCACCTTGATTCCGCAAGGCTTTCCGCCACGGTTCAGGAGCATCTCCACGCCGAGGTTCTCAAGGCCGAAGCCGCTGATGTTGGCGCGGCGGCCCACAGACACGAGGATCTTGTCTCCGCTGACTCTCTGGGTGTCGCCCTCCGGATCCTCATAGACAACGGTGTTGCCCTCGATGCCGGTGACCTTGCACTTGAGGCAGAAATTCACGCCACGTTTAGCGTAGATCTTCTGGAGCATTGCGCTGATCTCATCGTCAAGAGGTCCGAGAATCTTCGGAAGCATCTCGACCACGGTAACTTTCGTTCCGAGAGTGCTGTAGAATGCGGCGAACTCCATTCCTATGACACCGCCGCCGATGACAACGAGCTCCGAAGGGCGCTCATTGAGCGCAAGGATCTCACGGTTGGTGACAATCACGTCACCGGCCTCCTTAAGGCCGGGGAACGGAGGCACAGCGGCCTCGGAACCTGTGCAGATGAGGATGTTACGGGCTACGTAAGTCTGGTCAGAAGCTGTTATCTTGATCCCTTCCGCGTCACGACCCTGAATCATGGCCTCAGCGGCCACAACCTCGACATTGTTGGACTTCATCGCCAACTTCACTCCACCGACAAGCTTCTTTACGACCTTGTTCTTGCGGGCCACGATCTTGGCGTAATCGAAGGATGGCTCCTTGACATAGACACCGTAGTGATCTCCGGCGAGGGCATAGTTATAGACCTTCGCGCTGTAAAGAAGCGTTTTGGTCGGGATGCAGCCCTCGTTGAGGCAGACTCCGCCAAGTGATTTCCTTTCAAACAGAACAACCTTAAGGCCGGCGGCACCGGCTCTTTCAGCGGCCACGTAACCACCAGGGCCGCCACCTATTACCGCTAAATCGTACATATTATATTCAATTAAAATTCAACTTCAAGGTTTTCGATTTCAACCGCCACCTGCTTGAGGAAACGGGTGGCATCTCCGCCGTCAAGAGCCCTGTGGTCATAGGTCAGGGACAGGCCGAGATAAGGGACGAATGCATAGACTCCGGCTCCCAGATCCTTCGGGCGCGGGACGATCGTGCCGACTCCGAGGATCGCGCTCTGAGGCACGTTGATGACAGGCGTGAACCACTCAACACCGAAGCCTCCGAGGTTGGAGACCGTGAACGAGGCTCCTTCGGCTGAAAGCAGGTCCGGGTTGACCGAGCCCTTCTTGCAATCCTCGGCCACCTTCTTGAGAGCCTTGCTCAAGCCTATGATATTCAAGTCTTCAGCATGCTTTACGCAAGGCACCATCAGTCCGCGCTCGGTATCGACGGCGCAACCAAGGTTGACGACATTGAATATCCTCATGGCGTCTCCGAGGCAGTGAGAGTTGACCTTCGGGAATTTCTTCAGAGCCTTGATGACAGCGTAGCAGACGAAGTCGTTGATCGTGATGTTGGCGTCGATCCTTCCTTCCTCAAGGGCTTTCTTCGCCTTCTTGCGGAGAGCCTGGACGCGGCGGGCATCAGCTCCGAGCATGTGGGTGAGCTGGGCCGTGTTCTGGAGGGAGTTGTACATCGACTTGGCGATGAGCTTGCGCATGTTGGACATCTTCTCGACCTTGAACTCCTCACCTTCCCCGGCAAGATTCTCGGTGTGGGTTGGTTTCCAGACCTTGAGGTCGGAGCCCTTGACCATTCCGCCGATTCCGGAACCGACGGCAGGTGCCTGAAGACCTCCGTCGGCCATCATGGCCTTGGCGAGGCCGGACTTAGGAGCGCCTTGGGCGGCAATCACGTCACGCTCTATTATGCGGCCGTGAGGGCCTGTGCCAGAGATCTGTGCGGTGTCCACGCCTTTTTCTGAGGCGAGTCTGCGGGCTCTTGGAGAGACCGGAGCATCGGCAAGTGGCTCGGTCGCTGAGCCTGTCGAAGCGATATTCTCCGGCTGGCTCTGGGTACCGGTCACTTCGACAGGCTCAGTGACCGATGTTGCAGACTCTGTGACCGCTGAAGCCCCCGAAGGAGCATATTCAGAGAAAGATTCCTCTGGTTCGCCGATGACCATGACGTTGGTCAGGCAAGGAATCTCGTCGTTATCGTTGAAGAAGCAGGCCAAAACGGTGCCTTCCACCTTCGAGACTTCGTCAAATGACGCCTTGTCGGTCTCATAACTGAAAAGAACATCGCCTACGGAGACCTTGTCTCCCACCTTTTTCTTGAATTCTGTGACAATGCAGCTTTCTACGGATTGCCCTTGTTTGGGCATGAT
>DCMG01000084.1 GCA_002321335.1 Bacteroidales bacterium UBA1628
AATATGCCACTGAACAAAAATGCCATGGCAAGGTACCATCGTCTGGACGCTTGCTTTAGGGACCGGAGCAAGATGTACTACATTGAGGATTTGATCCGGGAATGCAGCGATGCGATCCGGACTTCGGATGATTCTGAAGCGACAGTCAGCAGGAGTCAGGTGTTCGCCGACATAAAGAATCTGATGTATGAATATCCCGGTGCGATTGTCAAAATGAGAGGGGAGCGGGGACGTGTCTGCTATCGGTATGCTGATCCTGGCTTTTCGATAAACAACAGGCCTCTGTCTGTAGATGAGGCCAAGATGATCCGTGACACGATCATGATGCTCGGGCGTTTCAAAGGTTTGCCGTACTTCGACAAACTGGAAGACGCCGCCAAGCGTTTTGAGGAATTTGGCCTGACATCAGGGAATTATGACTGCGTGGGATTTGAAAGCAACGAGGACCTCGTTGGCTTGGATAATTTTGACGGCCTTTTCAATGCGATAGTTGACAGGCATGTGCTGAAGATAAGATATTCCCCTGCCTTCGATAAGGAGGAGGACCGAATATTCCATCCATATTATCTGAAGCAATACAACTGCCGTTGGTTCCTGCTCGGATTCGATGTGAAAGTGCAGGCCATAAGGAATTTCGCTTTGGACAGGATAAAGGGATTCTCTGTCATGAACGAAATAGAATATGTCCCTTATGAAGGAGGTGGCTTTGAGGAATATTTCAAGGATGTGGTTGGTGTGACCATTATGGAGAATGAACCGGTTCAGGACATCGAGTTTCTGGTGTACGATGAGAAGACATTCAATTATCTGACAACTAATCCATTTCATCCAAGTTTGAAGATTCTGAAGGGATACTCTCAAGAAGAACCGGCCAGAATGAGTGTCACAGTCCGTCCGAATTTTGAGTTGGAAGCCGTCCTGCTGAGGTACGCCGACAACATCCGCATCATTTCCCCCGAACCCTTCCGTCAACGCTTCGTTGACCGAGCCAGAAAGATTCTTGAACGGAATGAGTGATTCCGGTTATTGTCGCCGTCAGTCTCTTCCTCTTTATTGACAGTCCCTTACGCTTTCTCGATAACGCAATTTCCGGGTGCTTTGATGTTCCGGTCGAGGATGATCTCTCCGACGGAACCGTAGCGGATGAAACCGGTGCGAGGGTTCTTGATGGAAGGGACGTGCCCCTTGACGGTGGCCTGGACGGAGGAATATTCAAACGCAAGGTCTGCGTCAGCGCCCATTGTGCAATCCTCAAGGACGAGGTCATCGCAGTAGCAGAGTGGCTGGGTCTCGGTGATGTGGCAGCGCACGAGACGGAGGTTCTTTGAGTACCAGGCGAGATATTCACCGTTGATGACGGAGTCGATGACGGTTACATTCTCCGCCTCCCAGAATGAATCCTTGGAGTTCAGGACGCAACCACGAATCTCAACGTTCTTGGCGTATTGGAAGCTGTAGTTGCCGTTCAGCTTGACGTTGGTTAGCTTGACGTTTTCGCAGTGCATGAACACATAGTCGGCCCGGTCGATGACAGAGTCTTCGACTTCGATGTTCCGACAGTCCCAGAAAGTCTCCGTGCCGCCCATGATCTGGACATTCCTCAGTTTGATGCCGTCCATCCGGCGGAAAGTCTTCGGAGCGTCGATGATCGTGTCGTAGATTTCGCAGTTTCTTGAGTACCAAAGCCCCGACCGTGCGCCGACAGTCAGTATGCTGTCCTTGATGACAAATCCGTCACACTCCCAGAACGGGTACTTGCCCTCGAACTGGCAGTGCACGGCGGTGATGTTGCCGGTCTCCTTCAAAGCGGATTCCCCGGCGTGGATCTTGACGTTCTCAAGATAAAGGTCATGTCTGCAATATAGCGGTCTCTCGCCGCCGAATTCCTGATTGATGATCTTTTCCATATATTCAAGTGATTTTTAGTTTCATCCATTTCTCGCCCCGCAGCCTCCAGTAGAAGAGCAGCCCGCGGAAGTTCAGTTCGATGCACATCGCTATCCAGTAGCCGACGAGCCCCATCCGAGGTGTCAAAATCAGTGCCAAGCCGATGCGGATCACCCACATGCTTCCGAAGTTTATCACACTCGGGACAAGGGTGTCGCCACCGCCGACGCATGAGCCGTAGCCGGCGATTGAGAAAGCGTACAGAGTCTCAGCGAAGGCTTCAATTCTCAACACTTTAGCCCCAAGGTCGATGACATTGGGATCAGAGCTCAGAAGCATCATCAGATCAGTAGCGAAGATGAACATCAACGCTCCCAGCACGGTCATGATGCCGGCCGCCATCAGCATGGTGATCTGCGAGAACCGTTTGGCGACCTCCTTGCGTTTCGCGCCAAGGCTCTGGCCGACGAGTGTGGTGGCCGCTTCCTCGATTCCGTAGCCTGGCATGTAGCAGAAACTTTCAGCTATGATGGCCAGCGAGTTGGCAGCGATGGAAATCGGTCCGAGCGGAGCCACGATGATGGTGCTCATGATGTGCGAACCCCTCATGATGATGTTCTGGAGCCACATCGGAGCCGTGATGCCCCAAGCGTTGCGCACAATTTTGCGCTGAGGAACGAACGTTCCTTGCTCTCCCTTGATGTTCAATTCCTTGGAGCGCCTGAGAATATACCAGATCACGAATATTGAGGTGACGACCTGCGCTGCCCCCGTCCCCAGCGCGGCTCCCGCCACACCCATGTCACAGACGTAAATGAATATGTAGTTGAACACCACGTCCAGGGCGCACATGCCGGTGTACATCATGCTTGGAATCTTCATGTTGCCGCTGGCCTGGAGCATTGAGTTAGCGGCCCACCCGACAGCACCTATTGGAATAAACGCTGAATATATCCAGAAATATTTGGAAGCGTCCTCATTGATCTCCTGTGTACCACCTAGCCAATGGGGGAGCACTCCGCTGATGCTTACACCAATCACGGCGAGAACCAGTCCGATGATGAATACGGTGGTGAGTCCTTGCCTCATCACGGCTCTGGCACCCTTGAAATTCTGTGCTCCGCAAAGGTGGGCGATCTGGACGGAGAATCCGGAGCTCGCTCCGGACTGGAATCCGCCCATTATCCAGGTTGTTGTGGCTACCAGACCTATTGACGCTGACTGGTTGGCCCCAAGATGGCCGACCATTCCGGCATCTATGTACTGCATCAGGATGGATGAGACCTGGGCCGCTATGGCAGGAAGGCTCAGCAGAATCGTGAGCCGAATCTGCTGTCCGAGAGTCATCGCTTGACCCTTTCTGATCATCCCGAGGAGTATGTCTTTCTGTCCTGTGGCCATAAATCCTGACAAAGATATTTACTAAATGGCAATCGGCAAAATATTACGCACAAGTGCGCAAGTGCGCAATATTCCTTATAACCCCCTGTCACTTCGTGACGGCCCCGGTGGGGCATTGGGGACCGTATTCCCCAAACCCCTTGCGTCGCTTCGCACTGCGTGCACTGTACCATTAACCCCCAGTCACTTCGTGACGGCCCCTGTGGGGCATTGGGGACCGTATTCCCCAAACCCCTTGCGTCGCTTCGCTCCGATTGGTTGTATGGCATATTCATTTCTATAATGTCAATTATTTTGTGTAGGTTTGCAGTATGAAGATTGCTATAGTCGGTGCCGGGGCGGCAGGGTGTTTCTGCGCCATTGAACTGAAACGGAGGGTACCTTCCGCTTCGGTGGAGGTGTTTGAGGCTGGACCGAAGGCTTTGGCGAAGGTTGCGATAACAGGAGGAGGACGGTGCAACCTGACAAACTCCTTTGAAGGAATATCTTCGCTTTCAGCCTCTTACCCCCGCGGAGACAAACTGATGAAGCGTCTTTTCCGTACCTTCGATCAGCGAAGCGTCTGGAAATGGTTTGAGAATGAGGGGGTCAAACTGGTCCTTCAGGAGGATCACTGCGTTTTCCCTGCGTCACAGGACGCGATGGAGATCGTTGACACTCTGCTGACCAGAATGCGGAAGACGGGAGTTGTGCTTCATACAAGGCATAAAGTTACAGGAATATTTCCACATCAGGAAGGCGGTTACACGATCTCTACTGAATTTTCCGGAAGACAGTCGCTTCGACAGGCTCAGCGACCGGTTTGTTCGGCTCCTGAGCCAGTTAATTCGGTCCCTGAGCTTGTCGAAGGGCCGATGTCACAGAATCCACGACGACAGGATAATCATGAATATTCAGCCGACATCGTGGTGGTGACCACTGGCGGCAGCCCGAAGCTATCCGGTCTCGGAATGCTTGACAGCCTGAGTCTGGAGATTATCCCTCCTGTTCCGTCCCTATTCACTTTCAACCTTCCGGCCGACCCTGTCCGCGAGCTGATGGGCACTGTGGTCGAGAACGCCTCCGTGTCATTGTCCGGCACAAAGTTCAAGGCCAACGGACCGCTTCTCATCACTCATTGGGGAATGAGCGGTCCGGCCATTCTGAAACTCTCTTCCTACGCTGCGCGCTATCTCGCTGAGAATGAATATTCGGCCGCGCTTTCCGTGAATTGGTTCGGAGATTCAGATGAGCAGGATATCCGTGCCGGAATCATGTCTGTCTCAAAAGACAATTCTCATAAACTGATACTCAACACCCATCCGTCAGAATTGCCGTCAAGACTATGGAACTACCTGATTTCCAAGTCCGGAATCCGAGATGATGCCCGCTGGGCTGAACTTGGATCCAAAGGTATGAACCGCCTTGTGAACACATTGATCAACGATGGGTACCAAATCCGCGGCAAGAGTCGTTTCAAGGAAGAATTTGTCACCTGCGGCGGTGTCGCCTTGTCAAACATCAATCTCAGCACCCTTGAGTGCAAGACATATCCAGGCCTCTATTTCGCGGGCGAAGTCCTTGATGTTGACGCGATAACAGGCGGCTTCAATCTTCAGGCCGCCTGGACAACTGGTTATGTTGTCGCCCAGTCTGTGGAATCATTATTTCAATAGGCACCGAATGTGAAGAAATGCTAGAAGAAGACATTTCCATCGCAACAATTGTAATCGTTTACCCATCTCGATGAACTTTTTAACGTTATTGACCGTGAAATCTTGATTATTCAATAGTTTGGACAAAATTTGGCTTTTTCAGAAAATGATTATATTTGCGTCATTAGTATATTATCGAACAGACTGATGAGTAAAAAAGTTATGTCCTTGCTGGCGGCCTCGGCGCTGTCAGCGCTGCTGTTTTCCTGCGGGAAGGAGGAAGTCAGCGTGGAGTATGTCCACACTTCTTATGAGAAATCAGACTTTCCGGAGACAATCTCTTTCAATGGAGGATCATTCAAATTCTCGTTTGCGGCCGACACAGTCAAACTGACAAAGTCCGACGCTCCCATATTCCTTGCATGGAAGTATAGGGTGAATGTCGGAGAGTCGACCGGCGCGCCTGTTGAGATCAAATCCAAGACTGATGAGGTGGAGATTTCTGTTCCGGCGAACTACACCGAGAACACTCGGAGGATTTCTGTTGAGGCGGCCTTCACACCGGCTCCGGAGAATTATGGCGATGAGCCGTCTTCAGACGTTGTCTGGAAAGAGGTCGCTTCGGCCACTCAGGATGCCGCTCTTGTCCTGATCGAGGATTTTTATTGGGCTAAAGGCAATATCACGCTGAAGGACGGAAAGTTCGCGATAGCCGAGAATATGTCCGACGCAGGACTTTTCTTCAAGAAGGGTAGCAGTTACGGAGTCAGCTCCGAGCCTGACTCCTATGATGGTGTCGCCTACACGCCGGCGCGTGTGAAGATTGATCTCTCAGCCATCCCGGAGAATGACCCGACCGATGACCCTTGCGCCAAGGTCGATCCGGGACTCAGGCTTCCTACATACGAGGAGGCGTATTACCTCTATTATCAGGAAGACCTTGACAACGAGCACACTTTGAACGGAGTGAAGGGCATGGGATACAAGGAGTGTGATTTCTTCATGCCTTACGCAGGAACTTTGGCCAAGGCAGACGGATCGATTTCGATGAGAAACGAATATGGCGCTTATTGGCTTGACGGTGACAGCTATGACGGCGAGCATGCCATCTACATCGTCAGTGACAACTATTCAATGATCTATTATGATCTGGCCAACACCAATCTTGGATCAGTGCGTTGCGTCAAGAACATCAGGCAGCCAAAGCTTGTGTCATATTCCCCGGCAAAGGTTGATGACTACAAGGAATTTGATCTTGAGGTAGTAACAGATCCAGGTGAGTTCGCTCTCTATGAGGTTGTGCTTCAATCTGATTTCAACGATGTGACTAAGATGAGCTGCACCCAGAAGGTGACCACGGTGAAATTCAAGATGGCACCTAACGACAGAAAGGAGGACAAGACTTGGAAGATTTTCGTCAACGGCAAGTACACAGGCAAGTCCTTTGTTCAGCCTGCCATTTCCGACTATGCCTTTTATGTAGGCCACACTCCATCCAGTCACGATTACACCGCATTCTCACTTTCAGTGACTGTGGACACGGACATGAATAAGGTTCCTGTTGAAATCAAGGGCGATGACGGTTACTCAAGCCTTAAGGAGGTTTCAAGGAACAGCCCGACTATATCTTTCCCGATATCAGAGAATACTGCCTCCAAGGAACGTGTGCTTACCATTTATATTAATGGCGAGAACACCGGCAAGACTGTAGTTCAAGGGGCGGCTCCAGAGGCGAGCAAGTTCTCGGTTGTCTGGAGCGAGGGCTACCTGACTGTAAAGGATGGAGCCTATACCTTTGCCGCACCTAAGGAAAAGGGTATGTATTTCAAGTGGAAGAGCCGCTATGGAATTGATCTTGGTCAGGATGTGAAGTCAACATCTGCCTATCCAGGCAAAGCCTATGGGCCTGAGGAAACAACTATCGCTTATGCTGACATCAAGCCAGATGAAGTGGATCCTTGCTCGCTTGTACTTCCTACCGGGACATGGAGACTTCCGACTGAGGATGATTTCGTGGAACTTACGAAGGGAGGAAGCAAGGAAAGTGTGAAGGATAAATACCATATGTGTACAGATGGAGAGCAGACGGTGTATCTTGCTTCAGCCGGACAGTTCAAGAAAGCTGGCTCAGGGGTTCTGTCTCCGGCGTCTGTATTTGTCTGGACAAGCACTCCGTCTACGAAGAGTGGAAACGCCAAGTATCTGATGTGGACTTTCCTCACTACAAGCGGTAACGGCAGCCCTAAGATCGCTTCAGGAACGGACAAGAACCAAGGCCTTCAGGTCCGCTGCGTAAGGGACAAATAACATTCTTATGAATATGATTGAGCCGGTTTGGATTGTACCAGACCGGCTCAATTTGGTTTCATGAGTCTCAAACGAGAGATGGTGGCGGACCGATGTCCGCCACCATCTCTAAAACCACTTTGCGGAGATTTATTCGGAGTATTCCGCGAAATCGGATTTCGAGGCTCCACAGACCGGACATTTCCAGTCCTTCGGAATGTCTTTGAACGGGGTTCCTGGCTTTATGCCACCGTCTGGATCACCTTCCGCTGAATCATAGATCCAACCACAGCGCAGGCATTCGTACTTTTTTGAGTCACTTGCCATAACAGTTATAGTTTTAGTGCAACAATATGGCGCGCCACTGCGGCGCACCCGCACCGGAACCCTGCAATAACTATTCCATCAATTTCTTGTACTTGAACCTCTTAGGCTCTGTGTTGCCGAGGCGTGCCTTGCGGTTCTCCTCGTACTCAGCGTAGTTGCCCTCGAAGAACACCACGTTGGAGTCTCCTTCGTAGGCGAGGATGTGTGTGGCGATCCTGTCCAGGAACCAGCGGTCGTGGCTGATCACGACGGCACAGCCCGCGAAGTTCTCAAGACCGTCCTCCAGAGCGCGGATCGTGTTCACATCCACATCGTTTGTCGGCTCATCCAGAAGCAGGACGTTGCCCTCATCCTTGAGGGTCAGCGCAAGGTGGAGCCTGTTGCGCTCACCACCGGAAAGCACTCCGCAGAGTTTCTCCTGATCGGAACCGCTGAAGTTGAACCTGGACACCCAGGCGCGGGCGTTGATGTCCTTGTTGCCGAGCCTTACCCACTCGGAGTTCCCGGCTATGGTCTCGAACACTGTCTTATCCGGGTCGATGCTCTTGTGCTGCTGATCAACGTAGGAGATCTTCACGGTCTCTCCGATGTCGATAGATCCGGTGTCAGGTTTCTCGATGCCCATAATGAGTCTGAACAGTGTTGTCTTGCCGGCTCCGTTAGGACCGATGACACCCACGATTCCGGCAGGCGGAAGTGCGAACGAAAGGTGCTCGAAGAGAACCTTGTCTCCGTAGGCCTTGGACACGTCCTTGAATTCGATGACCTTGTTGCCGAGGCGCGGTCCGTTAGGAATGTATATTTCAAGATTCGCCTCTTTCTCCTTAGAATCAGCTGCGGCCAGTTTCTCGTAGGCTCCAAGACGTGCCTTCTGCTTGGCCTGACGGGCTTTAGGGGCCATGCGCACCCACTCCAACTCGTGCTGGAGGGTCTTGCGTCTCTTGCTCTCCTGCTTCTCTTCCATCTCAAGCCTCTTGGTCTTCTGCTCCAGCCATGAACTGTAGTTGCCCTTCCACGGAATGCCCTCACCTCTGTCAAGTTCAAGAATCCATCCGGCCACGTTGTCGAGGAAATAACGGTCGTGGGTCACAGCGATGACCGTGCCCTTGTACTGACGCAGGTGCGCCTCCAGCCACTGGATGCTCTCGGTGTCGAGGTGGTTGGTCGGCTCGTCCAGAAGCAGCACGTCAGGTTCCCTGAGCAGCAGACGACACAGAGCCACACGGCGGCGCTCGCCACCGGAAAGCGTTGAGATCTTGGCATCGGCCGGAGGGCAGTTCAGAGCGTCCATGGCCCTTTCGAGCTTTGCGTCGATCTCCCAGCCTCCCAGATGCTCGATCTTTTCGGACAACTCGCCCTGACGCTCGATAAGTGCGTTCATCTGGTCGTCGTCCATCGGCTCCATGAACTTCATGGAGATCTCGTTATATTCATTGAGGACATCCATCACCTCCTGCACGCCTTCCTGCACGACCTCGATGACGGTCTTGTCCGGATCCATCTGCGGCTCCTGCTCAAGGTAGCCCACCGAATAGCCCGGAGCCCAGACCACCTCGCCCCGGTAGGATTTCTCCACGCCGGCGATGATCTTCATCAGGGTTGATTTACCGGAGCCGTTCAGACCGATGATGCCGATTTTCGCTCCGTAGAAGAATGAAAGGTAGATGTCTTTCAGAATAACCTTGTTGTTGTGCGGGAGAACCTTTCCCACACCGTTCATTGAGAATATTATCTTTTCGTCCGCCATTTTGTTGGTAGATGTTTTAATTGTTGTCTATGAATATTCCAGTGTCACTTCCAGCCGCCGAAGCCGCATCCTCGGTGTCGGACAGTCGGTTGAATGTCAATAGCTTCCTCCTCCGATGAACCCTCGGATCAGCGATGTCGGCGGTATCTCCTTGTCGGAAACCGGCACGAAATAGTGCAGGAACTTCAGCAGCCTGTGCGCCTCGCTGTACTCAGGGCAGTTCTTCGGCACGGTCGCGAGGATCCTCTCCGCATGGGTGCGCAGCACGGCGAACTCCACGAGATAGGCCGAGTTGAACAGCACGTCCGCGTTCTCTTGGAAAGGATAGATCCATTTGACCTCAGCCCTGCGCACATTCGGCCAGTTCGCGATTGACTCCCGCGCCGTGAAAGCCCCTTTGAGGTAATCCCTCACGATTCTTCGCAGCAGACGGTTATCGCTCGTCGGAATGCAGTTGTGGCAGTCCAGCGAGATGGAGGTGATGGTGTTTATGAATATCCTGAATTTTTCCTTGTCCGGAACCTTTTCCGTCAGGCGAGGATTGAGCGCGTGCAGACCTTCAATCAGCAGCACGGACCGTTCGCCCAGCTTGAGATTCTTGCCGTTGAACTCGCGGCGACCGGTCACAAAGTTATATTCAGGTACTTCAACCTCCTCTCCGTCAAGTAGTTTGACAAGGTCTTTCTGGAGATATTCATGATCCACGGTGTCGAAGTTGTCGAAGTCGTAGCTTCCGTCCGGGAGTTTAGGGGTGTCAACGCGGTTGACGAAATAGTCATCGGTCGAGAACGAGATCGGGTGCAGCCCGCAAGCCTTCAGCTGGACGCTGAGCCTTTTGCAGACCGTGCTCTTTCCGCTGCTGCTCGGCCCCGTGATGAGAACCAGTTTCACAGGATTCTCAGAGTCGTTGTGCCGTCTCTCTATTTCCTCGGCGATCTGGACTATTTTCTTCTCCTGCAATGCCTCGGAAATCTGGATGAGATCGGATGCGTTGCCTTTCAGAATCGACTCGTTGACATCCCCGACATTGGAAAGCCCCATTATCCAGTTCCATTTGTGTGTTTCGGCGAACACCTCGAAAGTCTTCGGTTGCTCGTGAAGCGGGGCCAGATCCTCAGGGTGGTGACGGTCTGGGACACGAAGCAATATTCCCCCATGGCAGAGCTTCACGCCGAATGTCTTGAGGTAGCCGGTGCTCGGGACGAGCTCATCGTAATAGTAGTCAGTCACATCGCCAAGCGAGTAGCAGGTGATGTAGACCTCGCCGCACGTCTCCAGCAGCTTCACCTTGTCGAGGTCTCCCGATTCCTTGAATATCCTGATGGCCTCCTCGATCTGGAGTTCCTTGCGTCTGAAAGGAATATTCTCGCTCACGAGTTCCATCATCCTCTCTCCGATCGCCTCCACGTCCTCTTCCGTCAGGAAAGATCCGTCGTTCTTGTAGACCGAGCAGAAATACCCTTTTGAGATCGGCCGGCGGATGGTCATCCTGCTTTCCGGGAACAGATCCCTTGTGGCCTTGTACAGAAGGAAGCAGAGCGAGCGGCTGTAGAAACTGCGTCCGATGTAGGTGCGATAGTCCAGAAACTCCACGTCTCGATTGTGGAAAACCCTGAACCTCAGTCCCTCCGCCACATTGTTCACCTTGGCGGCCAGTATGTCGTAAGGTTTGTCGAACTCGAATGCCGGAGCGATGTCCAGCAGGGGAGTCCCTTCAAGGAACTCTTTGTAAGTCCCGGTGTTCTTGCAGAATATTCTAACCATAAACCAGATTTGATGCGCTTACCTACAAAGATACGAAGATTTTTTCACCTCAAAGAACTTTTCAAATAAATCAAAACAGTTCCTTAGATTCAGCCACATTGTGACAGAGGCCGCTGCGGGTTCGTTTCCGCGGCGGCCTCTGTTGTAATCGATGTGTCAAATTTACTTTCTTAACGTAGGAAGCCAGGTCTGGATGTGCTTGCCTTTCCAGCAGTCAACGGAGGAGTAGTCTACCATCTTGATGTCTCCTTCGGTGGTAGGTACAAGGAACTGCATCCTTGTGCCGGGGCGCTCGGCGTTGACAATCTTGACCTTGACATCACCATTTGCGTCAGCGACAACCTGAACAGGTTTGCTGTAGTCCGGATCGATGTTCTCGTCACGGGCCAGAACCAGCGGTCCCCACTGCACGGCCTGGAAGTACTTGCCTTCCGGATTGCGGCCGTTCTCGGAAGCCTTGATGAGTTTGGCCTTCATGTCGAAAATGATGTAGATACTGTCTCCGGCCTGCCACTTGCGCTCAAGGTTGAGGTATTTTCCGGCCTCTACATTGCCGACATACTTGCCGTTCACCTCGACATAGGTGTTCTCGCTCCATGAAGGAATATGAAGCTTCACTGTGAATTTCTCCTTGGCGGCAGGATCAACGGAGATACGGACCTCATTCGCGCGAGGATATTCAGTGACGATTCCAAGTTTGACCTCTTTGCCGGCGGCGGTTTTGGCGGTCACGGTTCCGGCGTTGTAGAGGTTGATCACCGGTCCTTCCTTGGATTGCATCGCCGCGATGTAAGGGAGGTATGACAGTCCGCAAGGGCCGCTGAGGTTGCAGCAGGTCACAGGCTGGCCGTCAATGTTGGTGCCCCAACCGCTGTTGGTCACCTTCGCCCCATTCAACAGGTTAACGTAACTGAAGCTCTTTCCGTCCGGCTTCATGGCTCCTAAAAGACCGTTGTAGGCATACTTCTCGATGTAGTCAACGGCTGTCGGGTCACCGGTAAGGCGAAGGTACTGAGAGCAGTATTTCATCCAGGTCACACCAACGCAGGTCTCCATCATTCGCTTGATGTCCGGATTGGTCTGCTCCACAGCCGTGTTGCTCCATCCCTCACCGTTGAGTCTTGGCCAATAGATGTCGGATCCGGCATTGCCGATGATGGTTATTTCATTCTCGATCACATCATTGAAGAAGTTGTCAAGGCAGGTCTTCCACCTCGGGTCTCCTGTGGCGCGGTAATATTCAGCCAAGCCCTCCCAGACTGAAGTCATCTCGTATGCCTTAGGATACGGCTTGCCTACATTGTAGAGATGCTCCCCGTCAAAGACCTGCTGGAAGATGTTGCTGCCTTTGGAAGCTCCTGTTGTGACGATGTATTCAGCGAAATCAAGATATTCCTTCTTTCCGGTAAGGAAATAAAGTTTCACCATCGGCTCCAGAATTGACGATGATTCGATCTTTGTCGAACTCCATCCCAAATCGGTGATACTCTTCTTAGGGGCCGGGCCGACCTGGTCGATCACGCTCTTCGCCTCTTTCTCCAATGAGGCCAGAACACGGGGATCCTGCTCGACATCGGTGTAGTATTGAAGCAGACCGAGCATCACGTACTTTCTCTCCCAGATGTCTCCGTCACGGTTGCCCGGCTGGTCGTCAACCGCTGTGCAGCTTATGCTGCCGTTGCTCTTCTCCGTGGCCATGAGCTTATAGACCAATTCCTTAGTCAATGCCTTGAGCTTAGGATCCTGATTGTAGCGGTAAAGCAGTGAGTTAGTGCGGATGCACTTGCCCGGCATCTCACCGAGGGCGAACTTGGGACGGCCTTTGATGAAATAATCGATGACCTTGTCGTAAGGCATCACTCCGTTGACCCAATGGTCGATGGAATTCTGGATGTCATCGGCAAAGTAGCCGTTGAATGTCACACTTCCGGCCGGAAGCGGCTCGATCACGTCATCGACCTTCTTCAGGTTGTTCTGGGCGAAGGCTCCGACGGATAACAGCATGGCTGCTGCGAAAACGATTGCATTTTTCATTATTATACCTATTGAATATTTCCAAAAGTTTACAAATTTAACAATTTCCGCGCAACTTCCGACATCGACCGACAATGAAAACTTGAAGTTTTTCACTTTAATCGTGATTATGGCGTATTATTGAAAAAGGAGCGTCGCTAAGGCCGCTCCTGTTAAGTAGTTATACCGCATGATTGATCTGACTGGATGTGTGGCGTCGTCTGTCCGGAATCGTCAATACGTTCTGACGAGACTGTAGTCATCCCGGCCTCCACGGAGTACCATGACGATCGAATCTATGGCCTTGCCGTCTTTGTAGACGATCATGTTCAATTGACCTTGGCAGCTGCCCCATGAATATTCGGAATCTCCGATAGTGTAGGTGAGAGGCGTTTCCGGAGAGGTGAATTTGCAGGAATAGCCTTTCTGTTCACGCCTTTCTCCATTGACTGTGACCTTCCAGCTGTGGAAATGATTGTAGTCGCCCGGCAGCATTCTTGCCGTGATTGAGTAATCGGTAGGGTAGGAGTCATCACCGAGGAACCAATATTCCAGCCCCTTGTTGGAGATTACCCATGTGCTGTCCTCAGCCGCTTTCTCGATATTGACGCCTGGCATCCTGTAGGATGGATCAAGAGGCTCAACTTCCGAGGTTTTGCTTTGGATGTTAGGTTTCACTCCTAAGATTTTATATTCCAAAATCTTAAGGTTGTCGACTATCAGATTGTCGGCGATGCACATCATGTATGGACCGATGGAATACGTCACTTCTCCGTCGCTTCCTGAAAATTCTCTTTCAGCTTTGCTGCATGATGAGGCTGCGATGATTGTTGCCGCGATCAATGTCGCGAATGTTAAAATCTTTTTCATGACATTCAAGTTTAGAATCTGTAACCTAATCCTCCTCTGATTCCGCCCATTCTGGTGCCTACCACAATCTCAAGCGTTGTGTAGATCTTGTGGTTCATCCATTGGAATCCAAGCGGAATGAATTCAACAGCCGGCACAAGTTTGGAATAAACTTCCCCGCAGTCTTTCCCCGCCCACACGGCAGCACCTGCACCTACACCGGCATACATCCTGAACAACTGTCTGTTGATGAATGTGAATTTGGCCTGTCCCAGCAGAGAGTAGTCATTCAATGTCTTTTCTCCGACTTTTTTGTTGCCACGCGGGTCGAAAACATTGGCCCATGCTTTGGCATAGCCCGCGCTGGCACCGACCTTCAGCCATTTGGTGAGATAGACATTGAAATCAGCGGTGTAGAAGGCTGAGAAACCAGGATCTCCAGTATAGGTCTCGTAGAAATCGCTGAGTTCTCTACTGCTGTACCAATAGCGAGTAGGAAATTCATCGCTGTCGTAAGCCATCTGCATCACACCGACCATCAGGTTGGTTTCGAACTTGTACCCTTTGACATCACCGGATGATGTCTGTGCTTGCATCGGTAAGGCCATGCCAAGAAGCATAGTTCCCGCCACGCAAAGCGCTTTCAAAACAGTTTTCATAATATTGGTTTTTTAATGGTTTCTTTGGTCTTGGCCGCTGAGCTTGTCGACGCAACGTGCCTAACAATCTTTGTTTTAGCATAATGTCGCTTCGACAGGCTCAGCGACCGGAGAATGACAGGCTTAGCGACCAGTGAAATTATTTGTAATATTCAGGGTAATGAGTCAGATCCTTGGTCGAGCCGTCACGGAGGCGGATGTAGGAGTCAAGTTTACGCACTCCTTCGTGGAGAACGATAACCCTGCTGCCGTTCATCCCGATGTTGTTGTAAACCGTTGCGGCTCCGCTGTAACGCCCGTAGGCCAGCATGATGCCGTAGTAGCCTACCGAAAAATCATTGTCGTGGTCGTGCCCGCAGAAGACAGCCATCACATCCCCGCATTCAAGCATCTTGCAGAAAAGCCCTGAGTTGAAATGAGATGAGCAAATAGTCTCGCGATGGGTTCCGTAGGCCTTGAAATTAGAATCCTCCTTGAAAGCGTAGGAATATTCAGGTAAAGGAATATGCATGAACGCAATGGACGGCAACGGCTTTCCGCCGTGTTCTTTGGTGAACATCGTGCTGCCATTTCCGTACCATTCAACTTGGTCGGAATGGACGTAGTCATAGTCGTAATTCTTGGTGACTTTCTTTGAAAGGGGAGACTCGCTTCCGGAATCGAAGCACCAGATCACCGATGCCGTGGTGTCAGCGGAATGAGACTTTATTTCCAAGAAACAGTTGCCTTCTCCGTGCAGCCCTGGGGTGTCGAAGGTCACGCAAAGCCTGTGTGACATCGCCTCTTTCAGCAGGGAAGCGTTAGTCTGATCGAATTCTTTGTCGTGGTTGCCGAAAACGATCCCGTAAGGTACTCCGAATTTATCGAGCGTGTCAAGGAGCGCCTTGTAGTTGTCAAGGGCTGGCTTGGCATAGACTTGATCTCCGGTCAGCATGATAAGATCAGGTTTTTCGCCTGTCACAGCGTTTCTGATGTTCTCCCAGACCAGCGGAGATGTCTCGTTGGAAGGAATCAGATGAGTGTCAGTGAATTGAAGGATCTTAAATTCACCATCATTGCTGAATTTGAGCACAGGCTTGACTGGTTTCCTGGCCGTTGCTGAAAAGCAGACAGTCACTAGTATGATAGCTGAAAGAATCTTCTTGAAACTCATGGCTTTATTTATCTAAAGTTTGTCCTATAATATTGACAGGTCCTAACAGACCGGCTGGAAGCAGTGGCTCATCTGGCTTGAAGAACTCCATCTGGGTGTAAGTTATCTTATCTGTTACCCCCGGCTGGACATCTCCGACGAGGCGGTTGTGCCACATGTTGATGACCTTGACCTCAATGGTGTTTGTTCCGTTCCTCAGAGCCTTGGTGATGTCAACCTTGAACGGAGCGTTCCAAAACACTCCCAGATTCTTGCCGTTCACGGTCACTTCCGCCAAGTCTTTCACTTCCCCTAAATCCAGAATGACGGAATCCTTGCTCCGGATTTCTTTCTTTTTTAGCTTGAAGGTGTTTGAATATGTCACCGCTCCGGAGAAGTACTGAATCCCGGCCTCGGAACTCTCTGTCAATGAGGTGAGTTTGTCAAATGTAGTGCTCTCCGGAGCTCCGCGCCCCTGCTGGAATTTGGCCGACCATGGAGTGTTGATCTCCGCCAAAATCTCAGTAGATATCTGTGGCAGTTCGGCCTTGGCTACATCAGTGTCATCTGTGAACATCACAAAGACGGACTGATGCTGGGTCAGGGTCATCCTTACGTTTGTCCTGCCGTCGGCAAGCTCATAGCCGGCTGGCTCCGTGGAAGCGTCCTCAGCATGCCAGATGACGGGTTTTTTGCCGGTTGTTCTGAATGATGCCGTGATTTCTCTGGTGTCCTTGGAAAGGTTTGTAACCCAGTAGATCTCACCGTTGCCCAGCGTCCTGTGCACGAACTTGATGTCCTTTCCGTTCCCGTTGGTAATGCTGAAATCCGGCTTTAGATTTATTCCTGAAATGACTTTCCCGGCTGGCACTCCGGCGGTCACGTTCTTGCGCCCTGAGTTCCAGATGTCGTCCACAAGAGCCTTGAACTCTTCCTCCGTGCCGGTGTTGCTGGCGAGTTTGGAAG
>DCMG01000068.1:0-44270 GCA_002321335.1 Bacteroidales bacterium UBA1628
TTGAGAACGAACTTGTGGCGGATGATCCTGCGGATGTACATCTGACGGGGAACCAGCACCAGGCTGTCGGTGACCTCGGGAGCCATCTCCGTATAGTCCTCCTTGTTGCCCAGGTCAGGATAGAGGTGCTCCTCCTTCACTTCCAGGCGGCTGGTGTCGATGGCCTTGCGGACCTTGCGGTCGCGGGCCTCAACATGAATGAGTTTGTTCTGCTCCGCAAGAGCCTTTTCCGCCTCCCTGTCCAGGCGGGCCCGCTCGGCCGGATCCATCTCCTGCTCGAATAGGCTGCCGGTGAGCTCCTCGGGCTTTTCGGGAAGGCGGCACCTTTCCGTCTTCTGGCCGAAGAGCATCTGCGCGTGCTTGGCAAGGGTGCGCTGCGCGACAAGCAACTTCTCTTTGAGGGCCGCGTTCTCGGCCTCAAGTTCTTGCATCTTTTTCTGTTCCTCGGCAGTCATCTTAACCAATTCTTTCTATATGTAAAGGTACGAAAAAACGGCCACATACGCAAGTCCGAGGCCGTTTTCCTTCAACTTATTTTGCTGGTTTTCAGATGTTTTTTGCGTCCTTCAAGGATGCTTCCATCCGGATGTCCCGAAGGACCTTCAGACGTTGCAGCCGGAGTCTTGGATCATCGATTATTCCCTGAATGGTGTCCACAAGGCGGCTCCACTCAAAGGGTGTTATCGTCGGGTCGCCCTCCTGTATCCTTCCCACCAGATGCATCCTTCCGTGGTCAAGGCGTTTGTTGTAGATCACAAGTCCGCCCGGCTCGTAGCGCAGCAGCTTCATCATGTTGTTGGAAGCGTTTACGAACACGAAGACATCCCCGCTGTACAGGTTCTGACGCATGTCGTTGTTCACTATCCCGCTCAGCATGTTGAAGTTCTTGCGCATGTCAGTCGGCCTCGTGTAAAGCCAGAACTTCGTTCCGTCTCCAAGACTGAACATGGCCTATACGCTTTTGAGGATTGTGTACACCATCGCGGGCGTCAGGCCGCCCTGGATGCGCACGTCCGTGCCGACAACCGTGCGGAGTTCAATGCTCATCCAGTTCTCGCCAGCTGGGACACCCTTCGTTTTTCCGCTGGATGCGGCAAATGCCGCCGTCGCTTCCATCCCGGCGGGCAGGCCGCCACCGGCTATGGGCAGGAACCCCTCCGGAACCTCTGCCCTGGCGTACTTCCGCTTCCACCAGAAGTACTGGTGCTCTGGTATGCCTTTCTCTTTCAGCAGGGCCTTGATTGCTGTCCCTTTCTCCCGGGCCTCGCCCTGGATCTCTTCGATTTGTTCGCGTGTAAGCATGTCAGTCAGTATTAGTGGTGCAAAGTTATATGCCACTTAATCAAACTGACAGTCGTACTTTATCGTAAGCATTCCGACGAAGCACGACTGTTATATGAAAAAGCGCTTCCGGAAATCAGTCTGGGAGCGCCTTTTTTTATTACATTTAATAATTCTTCAGCTTCTTCGTGATGTCGATGTCGTAGTAGGATCCGACGAAGCCGTGGAATTCCTTCTTCATCTCTTCCAGGATTTCGGGTTTCTCTGCGGCGATGTCATGCTGTTGCATCCTGTCATCGGTGACGTTGAACAAGACATAATCGGGAACGTTGCCAAGATCCACCTTTTTCGTCTTTCTGTATGCCGGGCCATAGTACGGCGGAATCATGATGTAGTCTCCCTTGCGCATCGCGAGGCGGCTCTTTGCCTCGACAATCAGCGACTTACGCCCCTTGCCTTTGCCCAGTAGCGCATTCAGATAGTTTTGGGAATCAAGGTTGTCCGGGGTTTCGGCTCCTATCAACGAAGCCAGTGACGCATAGTAGTCAAGCTGGGACACGAGTTCGTTAGAGACTATCTTGTGAGTATGACCTTTCCACCATATTATCATCGGAACGTGAGCGCCTCCGTCATAAAGGCTGTATTTCCCGCCTCTAAGTTTTCCGTAGGCGTCATGGTCTTCTCTATGCTCATAAGCCTGATCGATATAGCCATCCTGAAGGACCGGCCCGTTGTCGGATGTGAAAATCACGAGCGTGTTGTCGAGTATGCCTTTTTTCTTCAAATAGCCAAGAACCTCTCCCACACACCAGTCGGCCTCAACGACCGCATCGCCTCTCGGTCCGAGATTAGTGGCTCCCACGAACCTCTCGTTCGGGGTGCGCGGGACGTGTGGCTGATGCAGCCCATAATAAAGAAAGAACGGTTTGCTTTCATCGCGTGTGTCAATGTAATCCTTGACCTTTTCGACGAAGTAGTCCGCCATATCCTCGTCCACCCAACGTGCCTTTTGTCCGCCACGCATATACCCGATGCGAGGTATTCCGTTGATGATGGCCTCATTATGATGGTGATCCCACATCATCCGTATCATGTCCAGATCTTTTTTTCCATCAGGCTCTCCCGGAAAGTTGTGTTTGTAACTGACTTCAATAGGGTCGTTCGGATCAAGGTTCAGGACATCACCGTTCTCCACATAAACGGTTGGAACCCTGTCGTTTGTCGCGGCGATCAGACAGGAATAATCAAATCCTATGTCATTGGCGCAAGGGCTGATGTGCTTGTTCCAGTCCGGATTCCCGTTGCCCATGCCAAGATGCCATTTGCCGATCGCACCGGTCTGGTAGCCGTTGGCCTGCATCATCTTGGGAATTGTCGGCATATCCGTGGATATCAGCAGAGGAGCGTCGCCGGGAAGAATCCTGGCATTTTCGTTTCTCCACGGATATTCTCCCGTAAGAAGGCCGTAACGGCTTGGAGTTGATGTGGCCGATGTAGCGTACGCATTGTTGAAAAGCACACCGTTTGACGCCAGAGAGTCAATGTGTGGTGTAGGTATCGCACCGTATCCGTAGGCGCTCACGTCGCCTATACCCAAGTCATCGGCTATGATGAGCAGAATGTTGGGCTTCTGCGGCTTGTGAACCTTTGCGTCAGCGCATGTCACTCCGGCCATTATCGGTAGTGCCGCAAGCCCGATAAGTGAATTGGTTTTCATTTCCAGTAAAATGTGATGTAGTTTTGGAGAGGCTTGCGCTTGTTTGCTGGCGGAAGCTGCATGAAATCGCCGTAGGAGTCGCGCAGAATCTTGTCATAGCCTTTCCAGACAAAAAACTCACAGTCTTCAAATTCCAACTTTACATATTCATTGATCTCATCATCCTCAAAGAATTCGTTAGCGCCAATCTCTGGGCAGGTGAGTTGTGACCAATGGTGGCTCTCCGCCGGGGAAACCAATGAGATGAGAGTGTTCATGTCCTTGACAATGTCAGCCGGATCGCGTTTGATAAGGCGAGGATGAGTTCTTTTCAACGTCCAGATTTTAAGCCGTTTCCTGATGGAAAACCGCGATGACGAGATTGTGTGTACCCTGCGTATTCCGACATTGAATTTCATTAGAAGAAGAAGGGAGTCGTAGATTCTGTCGAAAGTCTCTTTGTCATCCGGAACCCTGTCAATCGGGAATATGTCAATCCAGACCCCGACATCTTGTCTTACCCATGGAATGCAGCTGGACGCAAGAGTCTTTTCTGTGTCACATACCCTGCCGAAAGCGATGTAGCAATCCGGTGTGTTGCGGCTGTCGATGAATGAATATCGGTCTGACTTGTAGATTGCCCTGAACTTTTCGTAATCCTCGCGCGGCATCATCAGATCCACATCGTCATCCCATGGTATGAACCCTTTGTGCCGTACAGCGCCAAGCAGAGTCCCGTAGCCCAGTGAATATCTTATTCCGTTCTTTTCGCAGAATCCGGCAACGTCCTTGAGTATCTCAAGGCTGAACTGCTGTAGTTCCTTGAGTGTGAGGCGTTTCATTGTCGTTTAACTTAATTTGTAGACATTCTTCCCGTTGATGTAATCTTCCTGGATCTGTGTCATCTTCAGGATTTCGTCTTTCGACAAAAGGTAGAGGCTTTGCTCCGGATTTAGTATGTGGGATATGAATTCCCGGATCTCATACCTGAGCCCTTCGCCCATAAAAGGGTAGAAACACTTTCTGTTCTGGTTCTGATCCTCGAACCTTTGCTCGAAATAGTCCGTCTTCCACCACGGTGCAGGAACATAGATGTAGCCCTGGGTTCCGGAGATGACCATATTCCCTTCTGTCTTGGCTCCCAGACCGACTTGGAATGACGCCGTGGCGCTGCCATAACGGAAGACTGCCTTGGTGTACATGTCCACATCGTTCTTCATGATGGAGTAGAAGTTGATGTTCTGGATTTCCCTTCCCAGCAATTTAATTATAGGCAGGAGAGGAAAGCAAGCGTTCTCGTTCATGCTGCCTCCGAATCTTGAATGGTCCAGTTTTGAGGACTTCTCGTTGGTGAGGGTCGTGACAGAGGCGTTGATGTCAACAATCTTTCCGATAACCCCGGATTTAAGCATCGATACAAGGTGGCGGAATGCAGGGCAGTAGGCCGTTTTGTGCGCCACCATCAGGGTCTTTCCATTTGCCTCGGCGATGGAGAACAGTTCCTTGGCCTCAGCGAGGTGAAGGACGAAAGGGGTCTCGCACAATACGTGTTTTCCGGCAAGGAGAGCCGCCCTTGCATATTCAAAATGAGTGTAGTGAGGTGACGCGACATAGACCGCGTCGCAGTTCGCCAGAAGTTCGTCAAGAGTCCGCGCGGCCAGCGGTATGCCATTGGCCGAACAGAATGCGTCGCACTCCTCAATGTCCGGGTTGTAAACAGCGCTGATCGTGTTGCCGCTGACGAATTTCGCCTCCGGCACGAATCTTTTAGCTATGCTTCCGGTCCCGATGATTCCGACCTTTACAGAAATCTGCTCTTCCCTGAGCTGTGTACTGGATATGCCTTGAGTCCTAGGCAGATAGACAACCTCGCAATATTCCTTGAGGTAATCAAAGTAACCTTCCCAGTCTGAGCCTATGGCGAAGACATTCACATTGTACTTCTGGATGTCATCGATCTTCTGCCCTTTGTACTCCTCGATGATCACCTCGTCCGCATAACCTGTGTCCTTTACTGCCTGTACACGCTTCATCACACTGTCCCTCGTGTTCATCTTTCCGCGTTCAAGGTCGAAGTTGTCGGTCGTCACGCCTACGATAAGCCAGTCGCCGAGTTCTTTCGCCCGGCGGAGCAGGTTGATGTGCCCTTGATGCAGGACATCAAAAGTCCCGTAAGTGATAACTTTTTTCATCAAACGATTTCGGATTCGATCAAATGGATGCGTTCTGCGAGAGTGCGGAGCTCCTCATCGGTCTGGAGGCCCATGTGGGAGATCCTGTAGAATCCAGGGATTGAGCCTGGCATGATGTAAGTCCCGTAACGCTCGATCAGGCCTCTGAATATCCTGCGCTCGGACGTGTCCTTGGTCTGGATGGCCGTGATGGCGTATGACGGATTCTCTGCCGGCATTGTCCAGCCGTATTTCCGGCATTCCTCACGGAACACCTCCGCCCTGTGACGCACCTGTGAGATGTTACATGACTCTCCTCCCTGTTCCTTGAGTTGCCTGAGCCTTGCGTTGAGCTGGAGGTAGATTAGGGTAGCGGGGCTGAACGGAGTCTGCCCTCTCTTGAGGTTGCTCAGATTGTCCTCGAAATCCCAGTAGTAACCTCTGTGGGCATATTCATAACCCTCCAACCTTTTGCTGATGAACAGGATGGACAGCCCCGGAGGGATGTTGAGGCCTTTCTGCGTGCTGGTGACGCAGATGTCGATTCCGAGCGTGTCCATGTCCAACTCCTCGGCGAGGAATGAACTGATCACATCCACAACAAGAGAAACGTTGTGCCGGTGGCATATTCCGGAAATCTTCTCAAGGTTGAAAAGCTGGCCGGTCGAGGTCTCGTGGTGCTGGCAGAGGAACACTTCCGGACGTTCCGTCTCCACGGTCCGCTCCAACTCCTCATAATCGATGTCCTTGGCGAACGGAACCTTGAAGTCAACAACCGGAACTCTGTAATACTCACAGAGAGACACCCAACGCTTGCCGAACGAGCCACCGTTTATCGCTATCGCTTTTCTCTTCGTGCTGACGTAGTTCTCCACGACCGCGCTCATCGCCCCGGTACCGGAACCTGTGTAGATGATGGCTCTACCTCCCTTGCAATGAATCAGATCCAGAAGGATGCCTTCGGATTCGAGATTGATTTCAGAGAACTCGTCGGTTCTCATGTAGGGGATCGGTTGAGATCCGATCGCCGCTATTTCCTTGTCCAGGTCGCCTGGAAAAACATAAGAATGCATACTCGGTTTGCTACAGATTACGCAAATTTAACAAAAATTAGTTATATTTGTGAATAACGGGCTATATTTTGAACGTATTATGCTAAAATTGTCTCACAGGGAGATCCAACTTTATCTCCTTGACATACTCAAGGCCGTGGATTCATTCTGCGCCAAGGAGGGAATCAGGTATTCCATGGCCTACGGAACCCTTCTCGGGGCCGTGCGCCACAAAGGCTTCATCCCTTGGGACGATGACATAGACCTTCTGATGCCAAGGCCTGATTATGAGCGTTTTGTCTCCACTTTCGGAAAGGAGCCAGGCTCCCGTTACCGCTGCCTTTGCCATAAGGAAGGAGCGAAAGGCGACCGCTTCGTTCATTTTTTTGCCAAGGTCGAGGACACCTGCACAAAAAGCCTTCAAGGCAGAGGCTTTGAATATGACTTCGGCCTCAACATCGACATATTCCCGATGGACGGCAAGCCTGAGGATCCTGAACTTCAGAGGAAAAGGGAACATCAATTGACGCATTGGTCGCACAGACTCAACATCTGCGGCACAAGGTTCGACCTGTTCAACTTCCATCAACCGTTGTTCTCAAAGCTAGAGGCGCACGCCAGAGGCGCTGAATATTGGTGGAAAAAGATTGACGCCGAGGTCCGGAAATATCCTTACGGGACCTCGCGCCTCGCCGGGGCCGTCTCCGTCACCTACAATGGCACGAGGGAAATCTTCGAAAGGAATATGCTTGAGGATTATGTCGACCTGGAATTTGAAGGTTGCAGCTTCAAGGCGTTCCGCCGCTGGGATGACTGGCTTTCGCAGGAGTTCGGGGACTACATGACCCTGCCGCCAGAGAAGGATCGCAAAACACATGATCTGACGGTTTATCTTCTTGACAATTAACTCTATGGATGCAGTCATAACCTACGTCAACGGTTTGGATCCCGTTTGGAGGGATGAATATTCAAAGGCATTGAATGTGCCTGCTCTAGACAAGCGGTTCAGGGATTGGGGAACCTTGAAGTACCTCCTCCGTGGCATTGAGACCCACATGCCGTTCGTCAGGAACATCCATCTGGTCGTGTCCGGGCCTACGCAAGTGCCCGGCTGGGCTTCCGGGAGACTGAATGTCGTGACACACAGCGACATCATTCCTCAGGAGTTTCTTCCGACATTCAACAGCACCACCATAGAGATGTTCTTGCATCGGATTCCGGGTCTTGACGAGCGTTTCATCTATTTCAATGATGACATGTTCCCGGTGGCTCCATGCAAGGAGGAAGATTTTTTCCGTGACGGGAAGATCGTGATCGGATTCTCGCACCACATTTTTGCCGGAGGAATGTACAAGCGTCAGAGCCGTAATTCCGACCGCATGGCCAGAATGGCTCTCGGACGTGGAAGCGGTTTGTTTTTTGTCCGTCCACAGCACATCTGCTCTCCTATGCTGAGGAGCGCGAGCGAGGAGGTTTTCGAAAAGATGCGTGACGAGATATATTCAACTCTCTCCCAAGTCCGCACTAGGGACAATCTGAATCAGTATCTGTTTCTGGACTATCTTTACCATCAGGGGCGGGCTATCCGGGAACGCTTGTCCGGAAAGTTCTTTTCCATCGCGACCTCGTCCGCTTCCAGAATCGGGGAATATCTTAAATCTCCTTCCCGTAAACTTGTCTGCATCAATGACGTGCACCTCAAGGAGGAATCCTATCAGTCTGAAAGGAGGATTCTTCTGGATTCTTTCGAACGGGCGCTGCCCTTAAAGTCCGCTTTCGAGAAATAGGCTTGTGGACGTTTACTGACCGGTGATTTCCCTGAACAGGGAATCCCACTTTACCATTATCCTTTCCAACGTGAAATTTTCGGATCTTCTTTTGGACTCGGCTCCGAAACGGCTCCTGAGCTCCTCGTTGCTGATGACGCTGCATATTCCTTGCGCCAAAGTCATCGTGTCTCCGACTTTTGCAAGATACCCGTTGGCACCGATGGTGACTATTTCAGATGGTCCTTTGGGGCAGTCGTAGCTGACGATAGGAAGGCCGGTTGTGAGGGCTTCCAGTAGAATCATCGGGAATCCCTCGAATCTGGATGACATGACAAGGCATGAACTGTCCAGCATCTCCTTGCGCATGTCGCTTGTGTTGCCTTCAAGGATGACCTTGCCTTTCAATCCTTCAGAATCAATCTGGCTTTGAAGGGCGTCTTTCTGCCTTCCGTTCCCGTAGATGCTTAATGTCCAGTCTGGATGCCTGCCGTCCACTGTCTTCCAGGCTGTTATCAGATCCCTGAAGTTTTTCTGGCTCTCCAGCCTTCCGGCCGCTATGCAGCGCTTACGTGTCAGTGGCGAGACCTCTTCGGAAACGAACGACAGCGGATTGTAAATCTGCTCCACATCCGGCCTTACTTTAAGCCAATCCTCTTTGTCGGCCTTGGTCAGCACCACGAATCTGTCCAGTTTCCGGACGGCTTTCTCCAGCCTTTTCGTACGGAATGCCGCATAAATCCTTCCGAATATGTTCGAGCCGTATTTCAACATGAATTTCTCGTGAGAGAAATGGAATTCGCCCAGCTTCACGCTTCCGTCGGTGCATCTTGTGACGGCATAGAGCCCGTTGTCGCAGACAGTCACCGTGATGTCAGGGCGGATTATCCTAAGCAGCGAATCCAACCTTTTTCTGTACTTGAGCAGGAACATCCTGTCGTTCGTGTCAAGGTCGTGACGCACAATCCTTTCGCTGAGAGTGAAGAACTCTTTCCGCCCTTTCTGCCTGGCGGTGATGATGTGGACTTCGTAACCCAAGACATCCGCCATATAGTTGGCCTTTGTCGTGAGCACTCTTTCGATTCCTCCGGAGAGGTTCAGGGCGTGTATGCAGTATGCCAGTCGCATCATTGTGAGTTTTCGCTGCCAATTTACAAAGTTTACGCTGAAATTCAAAACGTTGTTTCACGCATATTCCCGCCGGCCAACCTTGGAGACTCCGACGAAGAGTAAAAGCAAGTTCGAAATTTGAGTGGATACCGCAGCAGAACGCCGCTTAGTGTTGTCGTGAACCGGTGTCTGGCCGGTCGGCTTTTTGGCGGGATTCAAGCGTAAAAAGAATAATGTCGGGCAATCTCTGCCGGGCAAAACCCTGGTGCAAAGATAGTTCTGTGTGTGGTGCGTACGTCTGGCCAAAAAGAAAATTGATGAAATAGTTTCTGTTTTTTATGGAAAAGTGGTGAAATCTCGAAATAGGTTGTAAATTTGAGGCGTGACAAATAAAGTTTATCGGGTATAAAAAAATATTTATGGGACTTTTGAAAAGATTCAGGATGTTGTTCCGTGGCACGCGGCATGATTTTGTTCCGATTCTTGCGCAGCAGACAGACTTCCTGTGCAAGACCTCGTCTCTTTTGGTCGAGATGTTCGGCACCGATGACGTAGAACTTCGCTCCGGAATGGAGAAGGAAATCAAATCCTGTGAGGCTCAGGGTGACGCGCTACTGACTGAGTTTCATGAGATGCTGTCCGCCCGTCCGTTCATTCAGGTCAACAAACTGGATCTCCAGGCTGTGGCGATGGCTATGGACGATTGTCTGGATGTCATCAAGGACACCTCCAAAGCAGTCTTGATCTACCGTCCCGCCAAACTGGATGACCAGTTGAAAGATCTTGCCCAGATGGCCAAGTCACAGTCAGAGGTTCTGCATGACGCCATTCCGCTTCTGGTCGATCTCAAGAAGAACCTTCCGGCTATCTCCATGGCGTGCGAGCGTGTGACGGAACTGGAACACGCCGCCGATGACGCCTACGAGGAGTATATGGGGTACATATTCAGCAACGAGGAGAACACCCGCGAACTGATCAAATATAAGAACTTGGCGGAGATGCTGGAGAACGCCACGGACGCTCACAAGCGCATTTCGGACAACATACGCAAGCTTCTGCTCAATTATCTTGCTGATTGATGCTGTGGCTGCTACTTCTGATAGTGGTCAACGCATTTTTTTTTTTTTTTTGAACATATTGGCATTCAGCGAGATTCGTATGACTGGTCTTGCCGTTCCGGCCAAGCCTTGTCCCGGCTGACATTTCGGCAGAACGGCAATCGGGGCTTAAAAATTGTAAATGTCTTTGATTATCATTAAATTTGTAGGATAATCAGAGACATTTTGGTTTTATGGCTATAGCTAGTATTCTAAAAAAAGTGTTCGGCTCGAAGGCCGACAGGGATCTCAAGCAGATCAGACCTGTTCTCAACAAGGTTCTGGAGGCTTACGGTCCGATAGACCGGCTCTCCAACGATGAACTGAGAGCCAAGACGGAAGAATTGAAGGCAAGGCTGCGTGAGTGCGAGGCTCCTTTCGAGAAGAGAATCGCGGAGATCAAGGCCAAGCTGGACGAGGATATTCCTGTGCATGAGAAGGAAAACCTTGCGACGGAGTCGGACAAGCTTGTCAAGGACGAGGACGCGGAGATTGAGAAGGTTCTGGAGGAGATTCTCCCGGAGGCTTTCGCGATCATGAAGTCCACCGCCCGCAGGTTCAAGGAGAACGCCACCATCGAGGTGACTGCCAACGACTTTGACCGAACTCTCAGCATAAACCATGACTTTGTCCACATCGAGGGCGACAAGGCCATATACCAGAACCATTGGGTGGCCGGCGGCAACGAGGTGACATGGGACATGGTCCACTACGATGTTCAGTTGATCGGCGGTATCGTGCTGCATCAGGGCAAGATCGCCGAGATGGCGACGGGTGAGGGAAAGACCCTTGTGGCGACCCTTCCTGTTTTCCTGAACGCATTGGCCGGCAAGGGAGTGCATGTGGTGACAGTCAATGACTACCTCTCAAAGCGTGACTCCGAGTGGATGGGACCTCTCTACATGTTCCACGGCCTTTCTGTGGACTGCATCGACAAGCACGAGCCTAACAGCGACGCGCGCAAGAGGGCCTACAATTGTGACATAACTTTCGGTACCAACAACGAGTTCGGCTTCGACTATCTTCGTGACAATATGGCAGTGAATATGACAGACCTCGTCCAGAGGAAGCATCACTATGCCATTGTCGATGAGGTGGACTCCGTGCTCATTGATGACGCGCGTACTCCGTTGATCATCTCCGGCCCTGTGGCCAAGGCACAGGATGACGAGCAGTACATGGAGTTCAGGCCTTATGTCGAGAGCCTCTATCAGAAGCAGCGCGCTCTTGTGACCCAGGTTCTGAACGATGCCAAGAAGGCCATCGCCGCGGGCAAGGAGGACGAGGGAGGAATGCTCCTTCTCCGTGCTTACAAAGGTCTTCCTAAGTACCAGCCACTCATTAAGTTCCTCAGCGAGCAGGGTATGAAGCAGCTGATGCAGAAGGCTGAGAACTATTACATGCAGGACAACGAGCGCGAGATGCACGTTGTCACCGACGAACTGTATTTCGTGATCAGCGAGCAGCAGCACTCGGTTGACATGACCGACAAGGGACACGATCTGCTTGCCAACGCGGTCTCCAATCCGGATTTCTTCGTGCTTCCTGACGTGGGAAGCCAGATCGCCGAGATCCAGAAGAACACAGAGCTCTCCGCAGAGGAGAAGCAGGAGAAGAAGGATGCCCTCATGGAGGACTACTCCCTCAAGAGCGAGCGTGTTCACACCGTTATTCAGCTCCTCAAAGCCTATGCGATGTTCCAGAAGGATGTTGACTACATTGTGATCGACAACAAGGTCAAGATCGTGGATGAGCAGACCGGCCGTATCATGGAGGGACGCCGCTGGAGCGATGGACTGCATCAGGCTGTCGAGGCCAAGGAGAATGTCAAAGTCGAGGCTGCCACCCAGACTTTCGCGACCGTCACCCTTCAGAACTATTTCAGAATGTACCACAAGCTCGCTGGTATGACCGGTACCGCCGAGACTGAGGCGGGCGAGTTCTGGTCCATCTACAAACTGGATGTTGTTGTCATCCCGACCAACCGTCCTGTCATCAGGGACGATCAGGATGACCTTATTTATAAGACAAAGAAGGCGAAGTATACCGCTGTCATCAATAAGGTTGAGGAGCTCATCGCCAAAGGCCGTCCTGTTCTGGTCGGCACCACGGATGTGGAGACTTCCGAGCTCTTGAGCCGTATGCTCCGCATGAGGGGCATCAAGCACAATGTCCTCAATGCCAAGGAGCATGCCAGGGAGGCCGAGATCGTCGCCCAGGCCGGTCTGTCCAGCACCGTGACCATCGCCACGAATATGGCGGGCCGTGGTACCGACATCAAGCTTTCTCCGGAGGTGAAGAAGGCCGGAGGTCTTGCGATCATCGGTACGGAAAGGCATGACAGCCGCCGTGTGGACCGTCAGCTCAGAGGTCGTGCCGGACGTCAGGGAGACCCAGGCTCCTCTGCGTTCTACGTTTCACTTGAGGACAAACTGATGCGTCTGTTCGGTTCCGAGAGGATCGCCGGAGTGGTTGACAAGCTTGGGATGGCTGATGATGAGGCTCTGGTGAGCGGAATGCTTTCCAAGTCAATAGAAAACGCACAGAAAAAAGTCGAGGAGAACAACTTCGGAATCCGTAAGAGGCTCCTTGAATATGACGATGTGATGAACTACCAGCGTGAGGCCGTATACGCCAGAAGGCGCAATGCCCTTTCCGGAGAAAGGATCGAGATCGATGTCAGGAACATGATGATCGACTCAGCCTCCATAATCGCCGGGCGCGCCGAGGGAATGCCTTATGCTGATTTCGAGGAATATGTGATGGCTCAGCTGTCGATAGACCTCGGCTTTGATGAGAAATTCTATTCAAACTCCAAGGGCGACCAGCTCACAGACGCTCTCTGCAAGCAGATGCAGGCTGTTTATGAGCGCAGGATGAACACCCTCGCCGAGAAGGTCTATCCGTTCATCAAGATGATCTTCGAGAAGCAAGGGAATATGTACAAGAACATAGCGATTCCTATCTCTGACGGACGCAAGATGCTGACTCTCAGCGTTGACCTTGAAAAGGCCTACAACACTCAGGGCAAGGAGATCGCCAAGGCTCTCAGCCGTTCGATCATCCTCTACCAGATTGACGAGCATTGGAAGCAGCACCTGCGCGACATGGATGATCTTCGCCAGAGCGTGCAGAACGCCGCCTATGAGCAGAAGGATCCGTTGGTTGTCTATAAACTGGAGAGTTACAACCTCTTCGCCACCATGCTTGAGGAACTTAACAAGGATGTGCTCTCATTCCTTCTCAGAGCGTTCGTTCCTCTCCGTGAGGACAGCGAGGCACGTCCGGCCCAGGCTCCGAGAAGTCAGGACATGAACAACATGAGAACCCAGCGCAATGATCTCACAACCAATGGAGAACAGAGAGCCAAGGCTCCTATTCATGTGGACAAGAAGATAGGGCGCAATGATCCATGTCCATGCGGCTCAGGCAAGAAGTACAAGAACTGCCACGGCGCTGGTTTGGTTTAATGAATAATATCAACTGAATATAATAATAAAAGGAATATGAGTGCGAATTATGGTTCTACCGATTCTGCTGGCGTGAACGACATCAGCAGAATCTCGGCCGGTTCGGTGATCAAGGGAGAGATCACATCTCCTAACGACATAAGGATAGACGGTACATTCGAAGGCCGTATCTTCTCTCAGGCAAAGGTTGTTGTCGGGGAGAAAGCCATCATCAAGGGTGACATTATCTGCAACAACGCTGATTTTTGGGGCAAGATAAACGGCAACTTTTTCGTAAAGGATACTCTTTCCCTCAAGGATACCTGCGTTGTGGAGGGTGACCTGCACATCAGAAGGCTTCAGGTTGAACTTGACGCCAAGTTCAACGGCAACTGCAAGATGATCACCGAGGAAGAGTTCAACCAACTCACTTCCGGAAGCCGTCCTGGAATGTATGAGGTTCAGACTCCGGCTGAGAACGAGGATGACTTCACAGTCTCATCTGGCAAGTCGCCGTTCTCTATCCAGCCCAATAACGACATTCCTGAGGCCTGAGAAATCGGCTTCTTTTATCTGAACAGACGATCGATGTCCTTGACCGTATGAGGTAGTGCGAAGACTACCACACGGTCATAGGGCTCGATGTGTGTTGATCCGATTGCAATGTAGGATTCACTGCCACGTATGAGGCCGCCAATGACGGCGTCTTTGGGGAACGAGATGTCCTTGAGGGTGCCTTTGGTTATGGCGCAGCCTGGAGCGACAGTATATTCAAGAACCTCGGCATCGGTGCCGCTCATGTATTTGACCAGACGTGCTTTGCCGCTGAGTGTGAACTTGAAAAGGCGGCCTGCGGTGATTAGTTTCTTGTTGATGACGGAGTCCACACCCATTTCCTCGGCAAGGTGGATGTACTCGATGTTCTCGACCTCGGCGATGGTGCGGTCAACCCCGAACTTCTTCGCCACGACGCAGGCCAGGACGTTGGCCTCGTCATTGCCTGTCAGAGCCAGGAACGCGTCATAGTCCTTGATTCCTTCCTCAAGCAGAAGGTCAGAGTTCCTGCCGTCCCCGATCACGACGATAACGTTGTCCGGAAGCCTTTCTGACAGAATCATTCCCCGTTCCTTGTCCCGTTCCAGAATCTTCACCGAACTGATTTTCGGGCTTAGTTTGGCCGCGACCAGTTCGGCGATGTCAGAACCCCCGAGAATCATCACCTTGTCGATCTCAATGTTGCTCTTTCCAAGGAATTTCATCAAGAAATTCATGCCTTCCCTCGTGGCGATGATGAACACCAGATCATTGAACATGAACTTGGTGTCGTACTTCGGCATGATCGTCTTGCCGCCACGGGAGATGGCGATCACACGGAACTGAAGCTCGTCGCTGGTGGCGATGGCGGCGAACTCGGCGATCTTCATGTCCAGAAGAGGGGAGTCCTCCTCCAGTTTGAACACCTCGACCTGAAGTTTTCCCCTTGCGAAATCCATCGATTCGGTCGAGGACGAATGCTTGAGCAGATCGAAGATCTCGTCCGCCGCGAGCCTCTCGGGATAGAACATCAACTCGATGCCCATCTGCTTGAAAAGCAGCTTGTTCTCCGCTGATAGAAAATCGTTGTCGTCAATTCTGGCGGTAACCTTCTTCGCTCCGAGGTTCTTGGCCAGGAGGGCGCTCACGATGTTCACGTCCTGCGGCACGAAAGGCACGACTGAAATGAAAAGGTCGGCGTTCTGCACGTCAGCCTCACGCATCACCCTCAGCGAGGATGGTGCTCCCTCAATGGCGATCACGTCGGCTATGGCGCTGATGTTGGCGAGCCTCTGCGGATCGTTGTCAATGACCGTTATGTCATTGGCTTCCAGACTAAGCATCTTAGCCAGATGCGAACCTACCTCACCGGCTCCCTGAATGACGATTTTCATATAAACTTCCTTATATATTCAAAAATTCCGTTGCCTTTGAGCATAGCGAGCGGGACGATCCATTCCGGAAAAAGTGGCGGGACATCAATCCCTCGGTGTGTGTCGGCATATTCCTGAACCGCTTTGACATCAGGCTTGACCTCCATCTTCCGGAATTCCTTGTGTGCCTCCCAAACCGCCTTGAAGCAATCTTTCTTTCCGGTCAGCAGATAGACCAGCGCGGAGCACCCGTCCAGACACATTCTGATGAATATGGTGCCACGGGCGCGTCTGCAAGCCTTGACGGCTGCCTTCTCCGGAGTGAGTTCCTTTATTTCCTGCAATGAATATGTCTTCGCGAGATTGTTCTGGAGCATCAGGAGGTTGTTCCTGTAGTTCAACTTCAACTTCCACGGGGAGTCGTTCGGCAGAGTGCCGCCGCCAAGATGCCACACAACAGACTGAGGCACAACGAATATTCTCTTCCCCTCTAACTGAAGCCGCCAGCATAAGTCGATCTCCTCCATGTGGGCGAAGAATCTGTCGTCCAGTCCGCCCATCTTTGAATATTCCGTCTTGCGGACCATCAGGCAGGCTCCCGTGGCCCAGAAGACTTTGGCGGGGGAATCATACTGCCCGTAGTCTTTCTCGACTCTTTTGAGAACCCTTCCCCGGCAGAACGGGTAGCCGAAACGGTCCAGAAGACCGCCGGCCGCACCGGCATATTCAAAGCTGTCCTTGTCGTACCATGAATGGAGTTTCGGGGCGCAGGCGGCGCAGTCGGGATGCCTGTCCATCCATTCAGTCAGAGGTTTCAGCCAGTCCTTGGGGACTTCAATGTCTGAGTTGATGAGGACAAAATATTCAAGATCAGCGGCTTCCGGCAGTGAACAGACTGCCTTGAAGGCTCTGTTGTAGCCGCCGGTGAAGCCGTGGTTCTTGTCTAAGCGGATCTGTCTTACCGACGGGAACTTCTCGGACAGCATCTCCATCGATCCGTCCGTCGAGGCACTGTCGGCTACAATGATCTCCGCCCCGTCCGTGGCCGAAGCCAGCAGACCGGGCAGGAAACGCTCAAGATATTCCTTTGTGTTCCAGTTCAGTATGACAACCGCTGTGCGCATATTCCTTGATTACTCTTTGTTGCAGTCGCCGTTGCCGTGGCAGCATCCTCCGTCTTTCTTGCCTTCACCGTGGCAGCACTCGCCGTCCTTGTGACCCTCGCCGTTGCAATCACAGCCGTCTTTATGACAATGGCACTCGTGCTCTTCCTGTGGCAAATACTCTCTGTGAAGGCCTTCCTTGAGCTCCTTTTCAGTGGCCTCACGCACGCTGACAACCTTGCCGGTGAAGTTGAGGGTCTTGCCGGCCATCGGGTGGTTGAAGTCCATCACGACCGTGTCAGGCTTGACCTCGTGTACGGTTCCCTGGACAACCTGTCCAGTGTTGCTGAGCATCGGAATCACCTGACCCACAACGAGAAGGTCCTCACGTACCTTTCCGTCGATCTCGAAAGCGGCCTTAGGCAGCTCGAAAAGTCTGCTCTCGTCGAATGTGCCGTAGCCTTCCTCCGGGGTGAGGGTGAAGGCGAACTCGTCGCCTGGCTCCTTGCCTTCCACCTCGCTCTCGAATTTCGGGAGAAGCATATGTGTCCCGTGGATGTAGTCAAGCGGACGCTCTTCTGTCGCTTTGTCGGCGAGTTTTCCGTCCACGATGAGTTCGTAGGTCAGCTTGACCACATGGTTTTTCTGTACTTTCATAATGATAATTTATAGTTAATATGTTTATTGTCTGTTTGTTATTACTTTGCTTATACTTGGTGTCACGCACTGAAGTCCACATTTCCGAACGCTAAGGTAGGAATAAGTTTTGACTTACAGAACCTTGCGTCGTTTCCGGCGGCCAGAAGATTGTTCCAAAGAGTGAGCAGATTGCCGGTTATGAGCATCTCTCTTACCGGATGGACGATCTTTCCGTCCTTGAAAAGGAAGCCTTCCACGCCGAAAGAAAAATCACCGGTGGCAGAGTTGCTGTTGCCGCCGTTGAATCCGGTCACGAGGATGCCCTCGCCCATCATTCGCATCAGTTCTGTCTTGCCGCAGGTCGCTTGCCCGGTCACTGAGCTTGTCGAAGTGACCTTACAATTGATCGACGGCGCGACGCAAGGCAAAAGCACCGGCCTTGTAGCATCCTCAACAGTAGGCTCGCCCCCCATCTTCCTCGACATGTAAGTGTTCACGAAATACTCCTTGACCACACCTTTTTCAATAATAGGCGTCTCGGCTGTCGCAACTCCCTCTGAATCAAAAAGTCTGGATCCCGTCTCCCCGACGCTGACCGGCTTGTCCCAAATGCTGAGCCACTCCGGAAACACTTTCTTCCCCAGCGAATCCAGCATGAACGAGTTCTTCTGCTGCAATGAATATCCTCCCAGAGCGTTCAGCACAGGCGTGACCAGTCTCGAAGCCACCTCGCTGTCAATCACCATGTTGTATTTCCCGCTCTCAATCTTGACCGGCCCGATCTGCGACATCGCCCTCCTGAAAGCGGTCTCGCCGCAATCATGTATATTCAAATCCTTGAGCATCGGCGTGGCGTCCCACCAGTAACTGCTGTACCGGTTACCGTCCGCATCCTGCACTGTCACTTCGACGCCATATTCAAAGGAAGTCTCGGTGTGGCGGCAGCGCAGCCCGTTGGAGTCGATCACCAGCGAGTCGAAGATCGAATCTGAATATTCCCCCTCCTCCGAGATGAGTCCGTCGCCGTGATGTTTCTTGAATATGGCCGCGTCAAGCGCCATTTTTAATCTTTTGTCAGATGTCAGGGCGGAATAATTCTCGTCATAAAGTCCGAGTTCCTTGCCTGTGACCGCGTTTTTCGCCGTCCTGAACGGATCCGGCAGGTCTCTGCACGGGTCGTCCGCCAGCATCCTGACGGTGGCTATCGCTTTTTTCAGGAAATCGTCCAGTTCGCTTTCCACCAGTCTGTTGGTTGAGAAGCTTCCGAACTTGCCGTCCACGAAAAGGCATATGCTGATAGATCTGTCCAGACAATGATTCACCTTGTCAAGTTCCCCGTTGAGAGTCCCGAATAGTTCCATCAGGCTTTTGTTCAGAGTGATGCGAACCTTGTCCGCCCCAAGGCTGAGAGCCTTTTGAAGGCAGAGGTCCGCAACCTCTATCTCATGCTCGGTAAGCATTCCATTGATCTCTTCCATTCTATTCTATTCTATTCTCTTCTATTCTATTCTCCTCCAACAGTCAGTTTGTTTATCAGCACCGTAGGGATTCCGCAAGACACCGGGCAACTCTGTCCCTTGCCGCACGTCCATGCCCCGTTGTCGATTTGAAGATCGTCACCCACTTCCACGATGTCGGCCAAGGCCTGCGGCCCGTTGCCGATGATGTTTATGTCCTTTACCGGCTGGGTCAAATGCCCGTCCTCGATAAGGAATCCGCTCTTTACGAAGAACGTGAAATCGCCCTCTCCGATCTGGACCTCCCCGTTGCTGAACTGATCCACGTATATTCCTTTTTTCACAGAGGCGATTATGCTGTCCTTGTCTGCCGCTCCGCTTTCCATGTAGGTGGCCCTCATTCTCGGGACAGGGGCGTAGCGGAACGATTCCCGTCGTCCGTTGCCGGTAGGGGAGACCCCATAGAATCCGGCGCTTATCCGGTCGTGCAGGTAAGATGTCAGGACACCGTCCTTGACCATATATGTCTTCTGACCCTGGACTCCCTCATCGTCGAAATTGATCGCGCCCCTGTTGAACGGAATCGTCCCGTCATCCACGATAGAGATGCTCCCATCACAGATTTTCTGTCCCATTTTCTCGGAGAAGACCGACTGTCCCTTCCTGTTGAAATCAGCCTCGAAAGCGTGCCCCATGGCCTCGTGCAGCAATATTCCCGAAGCTCCCGCCCCCATCACGACTGGCATATGTCCGCCTTTAGGGCGCTTCGCAGCGAACCTGTCGTCGATTCCGGAGACGATGCTGTCGGCCATCTCGTCCAGAAGTGATTCGGTCAGCATTTCTGTGCCCGCGCGGTAGGACCTTGATGTGTTCTTGTTCTCGATTGTCCCGTTCTGGCTGAAAACGACCGACGCAGACAGGGTTCCCATCGGCCTTGTCTCGAATGTCAGTTCTCCCAAGGAGTTGAACATCAAGATGTCGCTGACCTGTCCGGAGAATGACACGATGATCTTGACTATTCTTGAATCCCTCGCCGCTATCTTTGTTTCAAGCATCTCCAGCCAAGGGACAAGCCGTGTCGCGTCGGAGGATCTCCAGTCGGATTCGTAGGAATATCTATCCTTCGGAGCCGTGACGGTCTTGCAATGAACAGCCTCTACAGCTCCTCCTTCTCTTTCCGCTATCTTTGACGCCGCCAGAGCCGCCTCTGCCATCGAGCGTGGATCCGTGCTTTCGGAGTAGGCGTAGCCGGTCTTGTCCCCTTTGAGGACTCTGATCCCGACCCCGTAGTCGATGTGGAATCCGCCCGACGAGACGATTCCGTCCCTCAGCAGCAGATCATTGTAGGAGGTGTTCTCGAAGAACAGGTCGCAATAGCTTCCGCCTCCCCTCAGGCCGTCTGCCGCAAGCCTTTCCAACTGCGTCTCGCTGACTTGAAACAGATTGAGATAGTAATTCTTATCCTTGTACATTCTTTGTCTTCCTTTTTTCTTCTTCCAGATGTTTTTCGTATTCAGCGTTGATTGCCTGGATCTTGCTGAACTTCTCCGGCTCCCGGATGATCTTTCCGTCCTCCGATGCCTCAGCGACGATCGAGAACGGCACCGTCGAGTTGTCAAGCAGGAGCCATCTGTCGCAGATCGGCATGAAATCCCTGAACAGGTAGTGAAGCCCGACGTTGTAGCGCCGCCTGATCGTCTCTTCCTTGATGTTGTGTCCTCCGGCCGCCACTCTGGCCGCCACCCTGGCGACTGCCAGGTCAGGTGAGTTGAGCCAGAAGTAGAGGATTGTCACATAGTAGCCTGCCTCTTTGGCCTCTTTTATCACTTTAAGCAGGAACCGAGTCGCAAGCGTGGTTTCTATGCAGAAATCGGCTTTCTTTTGCAGAAGAAACCTCATTTTCATCAGCATATACCGGCTGGCCGCCACATAGGCGCTTTCGGGATGGAACGGCGAAAGGCTTTTCGCGAACTCGTCGGAGTTCACGAACTCGCTGCATTCCAGCATTCCAGGCAGAAGCGCATAAGACGCGGTGGTCTTTCCGGAACCGTTGCAACCGGCTATGATGAAAAGTCTTGGCATAGTTCAATCCTTGAAGGCGGGCAGTAACCTGCAAATAGACTGCCTTATCTATTGTTATACGAATATAACCGTTATTTTGTTTTGGCGGCCTTCGGATGCGTAACCCCGTAGCCGAAAAGGGAGAAGTCACCCTTGCAAGGATCTCCCGGGAATATTTCAGCGAAGCAGCCGGTGATTTCCTTGACCGTGGTGACGTCTTTCTGCTTTCTGGCCGTAAGGCCAAGGGCTGTCGCCTCGTCATAGACGTGCACGTCCAGAGGAATGAGAAGGTCAGCCGGATCAGTGTCCTTCCATATTCCCAGATCCACTTTGCCATCATTCCTGACCATCCAACGTCTCATCATGTTGATCTTTTTGTTGGGTGCTTTCAGGTCTGTCTTCTGGCCGTAGATTTCAGTCCTGAACTCGTCTTGTGAAAGGGATTCGAGCGAAGTTCTTGATTCATAGGCATTTTTCAGGCGTGAGCATATTCCCGCGACCTCGCTCCATTTGACTGTGCGGTGGAGGCTGGTGTCATCATCGCGCCACTTGCCCCTCATCACATATTCATAAGGCTTCCAGTCCATCTCGTCAAACAGTCTGCCGCAGTCCCGGATGATCATAGCCCTGCGCCCCCAGGCGAAGTGGGCCGCGAAGACAGCAGCGATCTCGACATCGGCCAATGAGCGTTTCCCGGCCTTGAAACGCTGTGCGAACAAGGTCGGGAAAGCTATCGGATCTTCCTGAAAGTACTGAGGGTCGTTGTAGGTCTCAGCCCACAGGATCAATGTTTGTCTTGTCTCTTCTGTCATTTATTTGGTCACCTTCTCAAGCCACTTGACCATTCCGAGCATCACGCCCATGGCGACGAGGCACATGCAGAGGAACACGCTCCAGCAGGCCCACAGAGGCATCTTGTTGTACATCAGAGGTCCGATCCACAAGAAGAGGTTGCCGACTGCGGTGGCACCGAGCCAAAGTCCCTGGCAGAGTCCGAGCAGATGCTTAGGGGCCACCTTTGACACGAACGAGAGTCCGAGAGGGGAGATGAAGAGCTCAGCCACGGTGAGGAAGAAATATGTGGCGATCAGCACCCAAGGGCCGGCCTTCATTGTAGCCTGCTGCGCCACGTCCATTCCTCTGAAATCGGTGGCTGACGGATAACCCATAACGCCTGAGAATATCGCAAGGAACAGGTAGGCCGTGGCGGCGATGCCCATTCCGTAGGCGATCTTGCGAGGTGTCGAGATCTGCTTGCCTCTCTTGCCGAGGGCTCCGAAGATCCACATGATGATCGGGGTAAGCACGATCACGAAGAACGGATTGACGGCCTGCCAGATTTCCGGAGCGATCTTGTCGGTGTTGACGAAGTCACGCGCGAAGAGCGAGAGGGACTGTCCGTTCTGATGGAACGCGAGCCAGAAGAAGATCACCACGCCGAGAACGGCGAACAGCGCGTACATCCTCTGCTTGATCTCCTTTGCCATGGTTGCCTTCTCCTCGGCGGTGTAGCCGGTATTGGCGGAAGCCTCTTTCTTGGCAGGGGTAGGGAATTTCTTCTTGTTGACCATGAATATCACCAAAGAGATCATCATGGCCACAACGGAGGCGATGAACGAGTAGTGGATTCCGGCGTTGAACACGTCCAGATAGCTTGTGCAGAAGTTTCCGATGGCATCTCCGCCCTGTGAAAGGCTCTGAAGAACTGCCGGGTCAGTGATTGACTTTGTCGCCTCGGCCATGAAGTTGTCTGACTGTGTGCCCGAGGTGATGTACTCGTGGCAGAGTCTTGGCAACTGTGAGTTGTAGACGAATCCGTTGACCTTCAGCCACCAGCTTCTCAGAAGAGGAGCCACGAACGGAGCCACAAGACCGCCGATGTTGATGAACACGTAGAAGATCTGGAAACCGGAGTCGCGCTTTCCCTGCGCCTCCTTGAGGGCCTCAGGTCCCTGCTTGGCGGCCTCGGCCTCGAAATTGTCGTACATCTGTCCGACGATGGCCTGGAGGTTGCCCTTGAACAGACCGTTGCCGAACGCGATCAGGAAGAGCGCAAAGCAGGTCAGAGGCAGGAGCCAGGACTTGTTCTCCGGAGTCGCGAGGATCGGAACGGAGAGAACGACATAGCCCAGGGCCATGATGATGAGACCTTTCTGGATTGTCCCCTTGTAGTTCTGGGTGCGGTCGGCGATGATGCCTCCCACAAGGCTGAGAATGTATATTCCCGCATAGAAGAAAGAATAGATCAGCCCTCCCGTCTCGTCGCTCAGCCCGAACTTCGAGCAAAGGAAGAGTGTGAGAACCGCATTCATGATGTAGTACCCGAAGCGCTCGCCCATGTTGCTCAGCGCCGCTGAAATCAGTCCTTTAGGATGTCCTTTCATACAGTTTTTAACTTTAAAATTATTTGTGTTGTTATTATTTCGTTCAATCCGGCTTTGAGCATCATGAGCTCCTGCCTCTCATCCCGCATTTCACTTCGCACGCAGCCGTAACATAACAAGTCACTAATATACGAAAATCTCCCCAACCCACCAAATTTCAAATTTTGAATCTTCGGTTGCACTTCTATCTTGAATCTTCAGGAAAAAAGTAGAGCCTGTTGTCAAGACAGGCTCTACAGAGATATATTCAGTTTATATTATCTCTTGGAAGTGACCTCGGCTTCGTACTTCTCCACGGCGGCGATGAAGTCCTGTCCTACAGGAACGCCGTTCTTGAGGTTGAAATAGTCGTAAACGGCTCCGAACGGAAGTGACTTGGCTTCCTCCAAAAGTGCGAGACGCTGGAAGTGCTTGCCGTTGTCCTCGTACTTGCGGAGAGTCTCAAGCGGCTCAAGGAAGGCCTGAAGCATACACTTCTGGGTCGAACGCGTGCCGATGATGTAGGCTCCGATGCGGTTGATCGAGGCGTCGAAGTAGTCAAGTCCGATGTGGGTGCGGTCGAGAGCATCCGCGCGGACAACCTCCTTGAACAGGTCGAGGGTCTGGTCGTTCATCGTGACGACGTGGTCGGAGTCCCAACGTACAGGGCGGCTTGTGTGGAGCATCAGTTCAGGAACGAAGAGGAGCAGGGAGGCGACCATGTCGCTGATGTTCTCGGTCTGCTCGTAGTGGCCTGTGTCGAGGGTGTACATGAGCTTGCGGGTCGAGCAGTATCCGGTTACGAAGTCGTGTGAGCCGACAGTGTAGCTCTCAAGCCCGATGCCGAAGAGTTTCGCCTCGAGGCAGGTCTTCATGTGCGGCAGGTTCTCTGAGAGGATCTCGTCCAGAGACTGGGCCATGATCTGACGATAGCGGAGACGCTCAACGGTCTGGTCCTTGGATCCGTCGTGCACCCAGATGTTCATGATGCAAGGATCGTTCTGGAACTTGCCCATCGCGTCGGCCACCCTCCGGCAGCGCTTTGTGTGCTCGATCCAGAAGTCACGGATTGACTTGTCCGGGTTGGCGATGGAGAGGTCTCCGCTCTTAGGATGCGAGAAGGATGTGGAGTTGAAGTCGAGTTTCATTCCGTTCTCCTTTCCCCATTCCATCCAACTTTGGAAGTGAGAAGGCTCAACCTCGTCACGGTCAACGTGCTTGCCCTGGAAATCCCCGTAGATTTCGTGCAGGTTCAGACGCTGCGTTCCGGCAAGAAGGCTCTTCACGAACTTGATGTCGGCGCGCAGCTCGTCGATGTTGCGGGCGCGGCCAGGATAGTTGCCTGTAGCCTGGATTCCGCCGGTGAGGGCGGTGTCGTTCTCGAAGCCCATCACATCGTCGGCCTGCCAGCATTGGAGGGAGATCGGGGTCTTCTCAAGAAGTTCTATCGCTTTGTCGGTGTCCACACCGATGGCGGCGTAACGCTCTTTGGCCATCTCATAGGCCTTTGTTATCAAATTCTCGTTCATGCTATTTATGGTTTATTGATTTGTGATATTCTTTAATCTGATTTCCTTGACATTTCCGTAACAGATGATGCCAGAGAATAATTGTTTTATTTATGGGTGCTAACTCCTTGGCTCGTACGTGATCGTCTGTATAGAGTTTCCAATGATGCGACGCATGTCCCAGCGGTCTCCTACAAGACCAGCCACCTTGGCCTGAAGCATGATGTTGCCGATTGCCGTGCCCTCCATGGGCCCTGCGATGACAGGAATGCCGAGCTCGTCAGCTGTCATCTGGCACATCAGTCCGTTGGCCGAGCCACCGCCGATGATGTGCAGCTTCTCAATCTTGAATGACGCGAATCCCTGAAGCATCCCGATGACTTCCTTGTACCTGTCTGTCAGGCTATGGTAGATGCAGCTGATCATCTCTCCGTCATTCTCGGGAATCCTCTGTCCAGACTCTTTGAGCGCGGCCTTGATCTCAGCGTACATGTCCTTAGGAGCGGCGAAACGGGGATCGTCAGGATTGATTGTGGATGGAAAATCGATGGCTTCCCGAGCCATGGCCTCCATCTCTGAGTATGAATATTCCCGTCCTTCGCTTTCCCAGGTCTTGCGGCTCTGTTCCAGCAGCCACATCCCCGTGATATTCTTGAGAAATCTGGTTGTGCCTTCTATTCCGCCCTCGTTCGTGAGGTTATATTCATAAGACTTTTCATCGATGATCGGAGTTGGTGATTCGATGCCCATCAGGCTCCACGTGCCGCTGCTCAGGTAGGCGAAGTTCTCTCCCGCCGCAGGTACAGCCGCGATGGCCGAAGCCGTGTCGTGTCCGGCGACAGCGATGACCGGTACCGGTTCCATTCCGGTCTCCTCGCAGATTTCCTTTTTCAGGACTCCGACCTTTGTGCCAGGCTGGGTTATGTCCAACAGGATAGAAGGGTTGATTCCGAGACGTTCCAGCAGGTCTCTCTGAAAGTCCCGCGTGCGTGGGTTGATGAGACCGGAAGTGGACGCGTCGGTATATTCACAGACCATCTCGCCGGTCAGCATGTACGCCAGCAGGTCAGGCATGAAAAGGATCTTGTCGGTCTGTGGCAGCCTTGAGCCGGCCTCCTTGCTTTGCGCGTAGAGCTGGAATATGGTGTTGAAGTTCATGATCTGCACCCCGGTGATGGAGTAGAGTTCCTCACGTGGGATGATCTTGAAGACCTCCTCGGGGATTCCGTCGGTGTACGGATCCCTGTAAGCCCTTGGCATTCCGATGATTTTGCCGTCTTTCCCTATGTGGCCAAAATCCACGCCCCATGTGTCGATGCCGATTGATTCTATCTTCACGCCCATTCCGGCGACCTTTTTCAATGCGGCCTTGAAGTGGTTGTACAGGGAGTTGATGTCCCAGTAATATTTCCCGTCAACCTCCTTGACGGCGTTGGGAAACCTATAGACTTCCTCTGAAGCAAGCCTGTCGTTATCGACAGTTCCGATGATGGCTCTGCCGCTTGTGGCTCCGAGATCAAAAGCAAGAAATTTCATAAATTATGTGGCATTTTCATTCATACAAATTTTGTTTTTTTCCGCTGTTTTACCGCTGAATATTTTGATATTATGACTTGGAAATTTGATTGGGAATTATTTTTTGCTATATTTGTGATGCACAATTAGTAACAAAAGGTCTGCGAACTATGGCTTCTGTTCATCTCAAATATTTGGCGGTTAACCCTGTTGACCTCAAGTGGGGGACGGCCGTAAACTCTGTGGGTTTTCAGGAAATCGCTCCCGGAATGGAGTATCCGCCTCGCAACCACCCGTCCCGCTATGTGTTTTCCATTGCCAGCGGCAGGATTCTTCAGGAATATCAACTGCTTTACATCACGGAAGGCAAAGGCAAGTTTTCTTGCGAGACCTTGGGACGTTCCAAGTCCATTCCTCTCAAGGGTGGGATGATGTTCCTGCTTTTCCCTGGTGAATGGCATTCCTACTACCCTGACAAATCTACAGGTTGGAAGGAATATTGGATTGGCTTCAACGGCGGGTTCATCGACAATCTGGTCGAACAGGGATTTTTCACGAAGGATAAGCCGTTGTTCAGGGTGAATATCCATGAGGACATCGTGAACCTTTATACTTCGGCGATCAATGCGGCGGTGGCACAAGAGTCTGGTTTCCAGCAGGTTCTGGCAGGCATCGTGGATCGTCTGCTCAGTCTGGCGTATTTCTACGACAGGAACTCGCAGTTTCAAGAGTCAGACGCTGCGAACAAAATCGGCCAGGCCAAGGTGATGATCCACAGCCAGTACATGACTATCTCTCCGGAGGAGGTGGCTGCCAAGCTCTGCCTGAGTTATTCGTCTTTCCGCAAGACGTTCAAGGAATATACCGGGTTCTCGCCGGCTAGGTTCATCAATGAGGTTCGGATGAGCAAGGCTAAGGAGTTGTTGACCAACACCGCGATGAGCATCAAGGAGGTGGCCTACAATGTGGGCTACAACAATCACGACTACTTTTTCACGGCGTTCCGCCACATGACCGGCCAGACTCCGGCTGAATACCGCAACGCCACGCAGGTCGCCAAGTTATAATCCGAGGAGGCGTACCGGGCCGAGGAGGCCGGACGGGAGGAGTTTGTCACTGGCTTTGTAGAAGCGGCGTATGGCGGTTACAGGATTCTTCTCTCCTGGCTGGACATCGCCGATCATGCGGTTGCGCCAGACGTTGGTGACCTTGATTTCCAGAATGTTGTCACCTTCTTTCAGAAGAGGCTTGATGTCGGTGGTCCTGAACGGGGCCTTCCAGAGGACACCTGCCGGTGTGCCGTTGATGGAAATGTCGGCGATGTTCTTTACGACACCTAAATCCATGAATATCTTCGTGTTGTCTGCCAGTGTGGTGGAATCTACCGCTATCGTGGTCTTGTAAACGGCTGTGCCTGAGAAATATTTGACGATTGGATTCTCCTTCTTTGTCCAAGACTCCAGTTCTGAAAATTCTTCGTCCGCTGTGCCGCCGTTCTTCTGGTCGAAATGCACCTGCCAGATGGTATTAACGGATTGTATTACAGCGAAATTAGGCGTTTGCCGTGCCATTTCTGTCTTTGCTAGTACGGACGCTTCGATGGCTGGAGAGCCATGTCGGACCACAGGCTCAGCGTCCGAAAGCTTCCGGTCACTGAGCTCTCCTTTCCGGTCACTGAGCCTGTCGAAGTGACCAGCGTTCCCGATTGAATCCCCCCGGCAAATCACAATCGAGTCAGAAGCGTTGACCATCACGGAATCAGGATCGTTGACAAACACTGTGTCCACGGTCACCTTGACCTGCGGCTTGCCGGAAAGCACGACGAACCTCGCGTCTGAGGCAAGCAACGGGAGAGAGACTGTTGAGCGGCCATCGCTGAAATCAACCTCAGCGTCTGAAATCTCCCCGTTCTCAGGATTGAATATGGCCGCGAACTTCCCTCCGTCCCTGAAACTGAGCTTCACACTGGAATCTTTCCCGGAGAAGTTCCTCACCCAGTAGATCTGTGTGCTGTCCGGAAGGGTTCTGTGGACATATCTAAAATCTCCGTAGATGTCAGGCGCGTTCGCCGGAGCCTCGACGGCATCCTCTTGGTCTCTTTTCGGCATCTTTCGCTCACTGAGCGCCTTGTCCCGGTCGCTGAGCTTGTCGAAGTGACCGGAGCCGCCTTGCGATGTCGCTTCGACAGGCTCAGCGACCATGACACGGAAATCAGGCTCTATCCCGCTGCGTTTCAGGCAGTCTCCTATTCCATTGGTGAACACATTCTTCCTGCGCGAGTGCCAGACATCGTCAACTATAGATGCGAAAGTCCTGTCATCGGCCTTGAGTCCGGCGCATTGCTTCGGCTCTTTGCCGCAGATGATCACCCCGGCGTCGGCGAACTCCTTTATCTTTTTGAGAATATCCAAGGACATGACCTCGCAGTTCCTGTCCAGCCACAGAAACCTGTAGCGCGCTCCTGACGGAGCCACGAGGGTTCCGTTCTCAGCCTTCACGCCTGATCGGAGCACCGTCGGATTGGCGAAATCGTAGTTGTAACCGTCCGGAACCTGTGGAAGGGTGCTGAAAGCCTCCCCACCGTAAAGTCCGGTGATATTCAGATCCTCTCCATAATATAATAATATGTCAGCGACGGAAGTCCCATGTTGAAGCATTAAACTGGAACGTGCGAGATAATCTGTGAGCACCCATGCATATTCCCCCCAAGTCTCGTTTCTGTGCAGCCATTGCCCGTAGCGGAACAGCTGAAGACCCGGAAGGTATTTGTCATTTGGCTGCGAGGCGGACTCGTGGATCACGAACCTGTTGACTCCGGCGCTGAGTCCGACATCGGTGATGTATTTCATGTTTTCCGGGCAATATGTGTAGGCTCTGCCCTCGTCTCCGTTCACAGAGAATGACTCGGCTGCGACCAATTGCTGTCCGTAGATGTGCGAGACAGAGGCGGATTCTCTGATGTCACAGATGGCGGACGGCACGGAAGATCCTGTCGGAGTATTCTCCATCCAGAACGCTGCCATCGGAATAGTGGCCTTGATTTTCGGATCCATTCCGTCACCGGTGTAGGCACGGCCTCCTTCGTGGGATTCCGTGTAGCGGCCCGCAAGGTCATATTCTTTGACTATGTCATTGATTCGGTCATAGTTCTCGCAGAACAGCTCGCCGATCGTGCGCCTCCAGTCCCAAAGAAAACGTTCGCTCATCTGGGAACTGCCGATGATCTCGCCGGTGAGCACCGGCAGCCATGGAAGCAGGTCGTAACCACGTCGTGCCTTGAACTCTTCAGCCATTTTCGGTGTCCATGTGCATGCTCCGGCTTCGTAGCTGTCGACCAGCAGGTAGCGGATGCCCCTTTCACCGAGCATTCCTCCGGCCGCCTCTTTATATAGATCAAGATATGTCCTGAAATATTTCATCCAGGCATCAGGATCCAGCTTGTCGACCTCAAGGCCTGTGGCTTCGGGAGAGGCCGGGTGGTTAACCTTTCCGGTGATCGACCATCCGAACCGGAATATTCTCCAGCGGCCGGCTGGAAGTGTACACTCCAGTTTCCCGTCCGCTGTCATCTTTCCGGTAAGGTCTATGATGTCAGAAGTTCTGATCGCGTCCTTTGAATATGGCGTGCGGTATTTCCAGAAATCATGGATTATTCCGAACCCTCCAAGTTCTTGACTGTGATTGATTTTTGTAACCGTGTGCAGTTCCAGCGACTCCAGTTTCTCACCTTTGACCCTGAAATACTGAGCGCATGTCGGAGGAATGTTCAGAGTCAGGTAAGGCAGCACTGTCGGTTCTATGTCGCAGACCTTACGCCATTTTATGCCATCGTCGCTGCATTCGAGAATGTTCCTGCACTCCGGTTTTCCGCTTCTCGGCCTGTCGCCCATCGCCATACTCTTTAGAGTCAGAGCCTTGATTGTCTGTGGTCTTCGGAATTCCACGCTGATAGTGGACTCACTCTTGCAGATCTGCGCTCCCAGCGCGTTCATGGATTTGTCCGAATATGGCAGCCTGACCGCAAGTACATACAGATCCTTGCCGTGGGGCTTGATCTGGATGCGGTCGTTGTCGATGCGGTAGTCTTGGTACGGGCCGACAACACTGTACAATTCCGGCAGTTGGACAGAAATCTTACCGCCTCTTGTGTCGATTGATCTCCATTCAAGTTTCTTTATCGCATCATCTGGCTTCACCCACGTGCCGCCGGTCGAGCTCCATCCAGGGGCGCTTGCGATAGTGACATCCATGTCCAGAGAGTCGGCCAGATCCAGAGCGAACCTGAACGCATCCTTCCAGCCGTCGCTGAGGTAGGGTAGTTTGACCTTGGCTGCTCTTGGCATATTCACCCCACCCGCGTCAAACTGGTGGAAGCCGCCGATTCCGTTTCGCTTCATCCATTCTATGTCCTTGCGGATGCCCACCTTCGAGACATTTCCGTCCATCCAGTGCCACCAGACCTGCGGTCTCGCCTCCTTCGGCGGAGTCTGGAATGCCTTGGCAAGCGCTGAGGTGTCAACTTTCCTGACCAATGAATATGTCTGTGTGGAGTCTGCGTCCGGAGCCGCCGGCAGAGAGTGTGCCGGCAGAAGTGTCAGAACCGTGAGTGCTATCTTGATTTTCATTTACCTTATTAATTATATTCAAAGATAGGTATCGCTTTTCATTTTTTCAAATGATTGTGGTTTTGCCGGTCATAAGAATATGTCCTGCCCTTTGAAAACTGATGCTTTGTGTTTGATTTTTGGCAAATAATCCGAAATGTTCCTTAAAAAGCGATTTTGGCACGGATAATGCTTATATCTGCTTAGAGTTAATTGGTTCTAATAGGATTTTATCTTTCTAGCCTTTTATCCTGTGATTCTATTCATCATACGTTTTATTCATAATTAGGTTTGTATTAAGTGGGAAAGGTCGGGGCTGTGAAGTTCCGGCCTTTTTTGATTTATCAAAAAAGGCCGGAACAAGTTCCTCATTCACCCCCAGTCACTTCGTGACAGCCCCTGGGGGCACCGGTGACCGTATTCCCCGGACCCCTTGCGTCGCTCCGCTCCGTGTGATTTGGCAAAAAAGGCCGGAACAAGTTCCTCATTCACCCCCAGTCACTTCGTGACAGCCCCGGGGGATTAGAGTTTACGGTTTTTGTAGGAGTCGATGCAGGATGGGATTATGCGCTTGTAGTGCTCACTGGTGTAGAGAGGGGACGATATGATGAAATCGGCGGTGCTGCGGTTGGTCGCGAACGGAATATTGTACAGAGAGGCGAGTCGCGTAAGCCCCATGACATCGTTCTGATGTCCCTGCATGATCAGATTGTCGCAGAAAAACACGAGCATGTCGATTTTCCCCTCTGCAATCATTCCTCCGATTTCGAAGTCTCCTCCGAGAGGACCGCTGAGCATGCACACGACTGACGGAGCCTCGGGTCCAAGTTTCTCGGTCAGAGCCTCTGACACAAGTCTGCCGGTCGTGCCGGTGCAGAATAGATGGCAATGCTTGAGAGAACCAGCGTTGTAACGTACCCAATCCAGAAGTTCCTGCTTCCTCGAATCATGGGCCACCAATGCGATGTTTGTTATCATATTCTTGAATATTAATAGTTTACTTTTTCTTTGACTTTCCGGATTCCTCTGATTCGGAGCCTTCATTGATGACAATCCTTCTTACCTCTCGCTGCACATTCTCATAGGCGGCGGCTCTTTGCTCGCGTTTCTTCTTGCTTGTGAACAGGTTGCGCAAGAATTCACGGAACGTGTTGAACTCCCTTTGGTATGCGATGCCGACCCCGTTCCTTTGAGTGTTGTCCAGATAGGCGGTGTAGTCGTCCGCCGAATGAGAGAACAGATTGAGTCTCAGCTGCCCTGATTTGTCCAGCTTGATCTCGATGTCAAGGTTGCCCACAACATCTCCTTCCGAAGACGAGGAATTGCTATATTCTCTGTTCCCGACATTGCCGTTGACAATGACTCTATTGTTGAAGAGTTGCGTCGAGACCGCGACATCGAATATGTTCGTGCCACTATCGCTGGACTGGTAGTTCAGTCCGAGGTCAAGCGGAATGTCGAGTTTTTGAAGAATGTTGTTGAGCTGTCCCGCCATGATTTCCGCCACATTGGAATAGAGCATGTTCGTGTTGTTCACGACACCGGACTGCTCCTCAGGCATGAAACTGCCCGAGATCAGAAGCGATAGGAACTGGCGCTGAACCTTGTCCTCGGTGTTGAGAGCGCTTTCAACCCTCGATTTCGTGGTCGGATCCAGATCGGGAACCTCGATTGAGAAAGACAGCTTCGGCTCGCGAAGTTTTCCCGAGACACCGATTCCGCAGTTCACCACCCTTCTGGCGGAGATTGAGGTGGTGTCGGCAATCAAAGTAGCCACGGAAGCCTTGGTAGTATATACCCCTTTGATGTCCAGGTCACTGTCCATCACATCTCCGTTGAACCGGACAGAACTGCCCTCGGAGATGGAAAAATCCCGCTTGGCTATGTCCATGGCATTGAAATGGAAATTGCCGGAACGCAGGGTGTAGTCTCCATTGATTGTGAACAGGTCTCTGGCCGGTCTGACCTCTATGTCAAGCGTGCCTTGTCCTCGGGCGCTGAGCGTGTTTCCTGCCGTCCTGTCAATTTCCACATTTGCCTCTGTCCCTTGGTTTACATTGACCCTCAGCCTTATCCCGAAATCACTGCCCTTGCCCTTACCCGAGGAAAGACCGCTCATCATGGCCTCGTAAGGATCGGTCTGGATCTCCTGGAAAACTTCCTTGAATGTCAGGAGGTCGTTCTTTCCATCGTTGGACGCGTTGTCGATAGGAATAAGTATGCGTCCGTCCTTGTCTGTCCTCACATTGACATCCAGCAGGATAGCCTCGAACGGTCCCGTGACCATGATGTCTCCGGTCGCGGACAGGTGACCATAGAACGCCTGATTGTCATTTTCGGTCATGTCGATCGCCTCGATGCCCTTGACGTTTATCTTCGCGTCCATCCTGAGATCCTTCAGGTGATTGTACAACAGGCCTCCGGAGATTGTTCCGGCGCCGTCGAACCTGTCCTTGATTTTTATACCGTCGAAGAACATACCCTGGTCGGTGACAGAGAAAGGACCGCTGACATGATATGGCACATTGGTGAAGCCTACTTTCAGAAGCACGTCGTCGAATCTTGTCCCTTCGCTTGACAAAGAAAGAGAATCCGGAGTGCCTTTGACCTTGACATTTCCGCTGAGAGAACCTCCGACCTCGCTGAACACTGATTTCAGAACCGGTGCGATGTAGCCTACGTCCATCCCGTCGAAACCAGCTGTCGCATCTATCCGGTGCCCTTTCAGGTGATAGTCCCCGGCGATATTCAAAGTCCTCCTGCCGTCTATATCATTCCTGGCCACAACCCTCATCTTATTGTTGTCCAGCGATCCTGCCAACCTCAGGGTTCCCATTCTCCGTCCGGCCACTTCTGTCGAGTCAGAGGTCAGACTGAGCGCCATGCCTGCATCGCTTTTCCATGGTGATGTGACAACCGCATTGCCGGTCGCAAGTCCGGAAATACCGAAACTGTCTCCAAGGAATTTGTTGAGAAGTCCTATGTCAAACTTTACAAGGTTGACTGAAAGCGTGTCTTCTTTGACCGGGGAGCAGCCGCCGTTGATTCTGATTGACTGATCAGCGCATTTGGCGGTCAGATTGTCGATTCTGACATCCTCTCCTGTCAGAGCGATGGCGGATTCGGATATATTCCAGGCCGCCCCCTCATACCAGATGAAGGAAGGAAGCGTCTTGGCCTCTACGGTAAGGTCGCCGCCATGGGAACGACCAAACTTTCCGGTGAGGTAGATCTCGCCCTTGTTGGCGGGTTCGGTTCCGTTGTCGTAGGTGAACCCGACCCCGAAACCATTGTCCTTGGCGTAAAGCAGGAAGCTGTCATTCTGCAGATTGAGACCGGACACTGAAATCGCTGAGCAGATTACGGATGCGTTCAGGCTGCTGTCTCTGTTGTCGAAACTGAGGTTGATGTCTTTCAGAAAGTTCCTGTTGACCGCCATTCTCGGAGACCTGACAGACGCCGTCACATTTCCGTCCCTGGCCACATTGAACCTTACCTTGGTGCCTTGCGAGATGTATAGCCCCGGCTTTATGAACGACAGGAAGTCTCTTGCGTCTCCAACGTCAATCCTAAGATCATATTCATTGCTTTTCCATTCCTTGGCCTTTCCGCCGAACAGAACCGGAAGATCCCTTTGGACCGTCAGTTCAAGCGCATCTTTGACCAGACTTGTGAATGGTTTCGTGCCGATGTAGTTCCCGTTCATGAAACCGGATGTGAGATTCACCCTGTTGACATTGTTGTTTGAATGGGATTTCATGCATATATCCCCGATTTCATGCCTCCCGTTGTCGTTCTCAAGAGTCAGTCCAAGGATGTCGAGGTCTCCGATGAGGTCTCCTCGGCTGATGTTTATGTAGTTTGCGTTGACGCGTCCGGATATTCTGGAGATTTCTCTCTTGTCCAGATTCAAGGCATGCAGGTCTGCATAACCGATTGACGCATAGAACTTGTACAGGCCATTGCGGGTTTTGTCGGAAAGCGTGAACAAACCTTGGAAAAGGAAGTTCAGGTTCGGATCGCTGCACACGATGCGTCCGTCGAACGCGTTGTCGGAATATGTGCCCGCGGCCACAATATTGGAGTATGAATATCCCAATGCGGACAATTTATCAACAAACAGCGAATCAATCCGAAGGTTGGTCTGTCCTTTGCCGAGTGACAAGTCCATCGCACCTCTCATGGTGACCTCCCCGATCTGTTTGAGGCTTGCCAGTCTGCCTATGTCAAGGTTGCGTGCCGACAGGCTTCCTCCAAATCCCATGGCTGCCCCTTTCTTTATGAGATTCCTGATGTTTGCATCGGCCGTGAGCGAACCCAAAGGAGATGTGACTTCTCCTTTGACTTTCAATTTGTTGAGAGTTCCTTTCGCTTTGCCTCCGAATGTCAGTCTGACCCCGGAAGCGAATTTGGAAAGGTCGATTCTTGCAGCCGGGGCGAAGCCTTTGACGAATGTTCCAAGTCCATCGGATGTGAATCCAAGGTCGCTGATGTTGAAATCCATTGTCATTCCGCCGACATCAGGCAGACCTGTCAGACGTCCGTCAACCAGACCGGCGACTCCGCTGTAGGCTTCCGAGAATCGGAAATCCCCGATCCTGAGGTCACTGACCGGTCCTACGACATCTAATTTTTTCGCATAGACCACCGAGTGCATTTTGCGAAGAGATGGAGCGAAGTAGGATATGCTTTTGAAATCGACTTTGCTGTCGAAAATCTTTCCCACCATACTGACTTCGTCCAGATAGTTTGAGAATGAGCGGATGCTGTCATATTCCATTGAATATTCGCTCATGTGTATATCGGACCAGTCATCCAGAATCCTGAGGCCGCGTATGAGCGTCCTGCCTTTCTCGACAGTGGTCTTTCCGGACATTGACAGGATGTTGTAACCGCTCCGCTCGCCGGCTCTGAGCTCAACCACGTTTCCGTCTACCCGGCCTCCGCTGAATGAGACATCGCGTGCCTGAAGCTCATGAGCGGTCACGTCCAGATTCTTCCAGTCTATTCCATATTCTTTGAGCGGGCTGGTGTTGGTCGTATTGACAAGCCTGAAACGGAAGTTCTTGATCTGCACCCTGCCGGCGTCAATCCTTATTGAAAGAGGTTTCTTTTCTTTCTTTTCTGCAGGTTTCTTGAAAAGCCGTCCTATGTTGCCGCCCCGGTCGTCTTTGGCCAGAACGAACAGGCCGTCGCTGACGCTGAGCCTTTTTATGTGCAGTGTCCCGTCGTTTCTCAAGCCTTTGACAGAGAATGTGGTGACTATCGAACCGGCTCTTGCGACAGTGTCAACGCGTTCGCCATTCCAGTCGATGACCGGCTCGTTGTCCAGAATGGTGACATCCTTGAGAACCAAAGCGGTGAAAGGTTTCAGATGTACTTTCGAGAACTCAATCCTTCCGTTCAGCACGTCGCCCAAAGCCTCGACGGCTTTTCTGGCCGCAAAAGTCTGAACCGCCGGAGTCTGAAGCAGAATCCAGCAGGCGAACAGCAGCGCCGCCAGCGCCACGATGAAACCCCAGAATATCTTTAGAGCCTTTTTCAACTATCTTGCGCCATGGCGATCTGCGTCCATGGCTTATAACAACAAAGATACTAAATATCCGTTGGATTGCCGAAAATAGTTGTATCTTTGCCGTTCGATAAAATGTCTTTGAAGAATATGTCGGATTATATCCTTGGAATCGAATCGAGCTGCGACGACACATCGGCCGCCGTGATCAAGGACGGATTCCTGCTCTCCAATGTGATAGCGAGCCAGCAGGTCCACAAGGATTATGGAGGGGTCGTCCCAGAACTCGCCTCCAGAGCCCATGAACAGAACATAGTGCCTGTCGTAAGCCAGGCTTTGGACAAGGCCGGGATCAAGGCCTCCGATCTTACGGCCATCGCTTTCACCAGAGGCCCGGGACTTCTGGGTTCGCTGCTTGTCGGCACATCCTTCGCCAAGGCGCTGGGAGTGGCCTTGAATATCCCCATAATAATGGTCAATCACCTTCAGGGGCATATTCTCGCTGATTTTGTGAAGCAGGAGGGCAAGGAGAATCGGCAGCCGTCGTTCCCGTACCTGTGTCTGTTGGTTTCGGGAGGCAATTCGCAGATTGTCAAGGTGAACGGTCCGCTGGATTATGAGATTCTCGGACAGACCATCGACGACGCCGTTGGCGAGGCGTTTGACAAGTGCTCCAAGATGATGGGGCTCGGCTATCCTGGAGGGCCTGTGATCGACAGGCTTGCCAAGCTTGGAGACCCGAACCGCTTCAAGTTCGCCAAGCCGCAGATTCCGGGGCTGGACTACAGCTTCAGCGGAGTGAAGACATCGCTGCTGTATTTCGTGCGGGACGAGATGGCGAAGGATCCTGAGTTTATGGAGAAGAACAAGGAGGACATCTGCGCCGGCTTCCAGAAGACATTGATAGACATTCTGATGGACAAATTGATCAAGGCCGCCAAGATGACCGGGATCAAGGATGTGACCATCGGCGGGGGAGTCTCTGCCAACAGTGGACTGCGTTCCAGAATCGAAGAGGAAGGCCGCAAGCGGGGCTGGAACACCTACCTCCCTGAGTTCAAGTTCACCACCGACAACGCTGCTATGATCGCCATAGCCGGCTGGTTCCACTACCTTGCCGGCGAGCGCACCCCGCTCGATGTCGCCCCCGTCTCCCGCATAGCGGATTATTAATGAATATATATGAAGGTAAAGAAATTAGGAGCGAAGCGACCGAAGGGGTTTCGGGGAATTCTTTCCCCGTGCCCCTCAGGGGCTGTCACGAAGTGACTGGGGGTTGAAGGTGTATTGCTGGTTTTGAATATTGATGAATTTATTTGTAGTTGAAGAATCTGATTTTAGGAAAAGGATATGCTAGAATTCGAAATGACCGGCCGAGTAGGCCGAGACCTTAGGCCGGATGACGTGAGGATTGTCGCGGCGAGAGAGATGAACCTTCGCGGCAATGCCGTGATTAATGTGATTGACCCGACCAAGTCCTACCAGCCGACCTTCCCGAACGCCGACGCGACATGCGTGATCGCCAAACGTTCGATCGACGCCCGCAACGATGTGATCTACCGCTACCGCATCGAGGGCTACAACCATCGCTTTGAATCTTATGTCCCGTACGAGATTCCTGAATATAAGGATGTCACGGAGGCCGAGCCCGTCATCATCATCGGAGCCGGTCCTGCCGGAATGTTCGCCGCGCTTAAGTTGCTGACATTAGGCTTCAAACCTATCATTCTTGAAAGAGGCAAGAATGTGCGCGACCGCAAGTTCGACATGGCGAAGCTTACCCGTGAGGGAATCCTGAACCCGGAGTCAAATTTCTGTTATGGAGAAGGCGGCGCCGGAACGTTCTCAGACGGAAAACTCTTTACCCGCTCGTCCAAGAGGGGTGACATCCGTGAGGTTCTGTACCAGTTCGTGAACTTCGGCGCGAGTCCGCAGATTCTTGTCGACGCACATCCGCACATCGGCACAGACCGCCTTCCGAAGGTCGTGGAGAACATCCGCCAGTGCATCCTGTCCAGAGGCGGTGAATATCACTTCGGCACGAAGGTCACCGACCTCACCCGCAAGGATGACGGCGTGATTGAGGTGAAAGCTCTTGATTCAGAGAATCCAACGAAAGCTGGCAAGCCAAGCGAGCGGATATTTTCGGCGAAGAAGGTCATTCTTGCGACAGGTCATTCAGCGCGAGACATCTATGATATGCTTGTCGCGAAGGACTGCGCCCTTGAGGCCAAGGGATTCGCGATGGGAGTCCGTGTGGAGCATCCTCAGGCCCTGATCAACGACATCCGCTACCACGGCCAGTGGGAACCTGGAATGCCCGCGGCGGAATATTCATTCACGGAGCAGGTGGGTGACAGAGGCGTGTTCTCGTTCTGCATGTGCCCGGGCGGCGTTCTGGTTCCTTCCGAGACCGAGCCTGAGACCATCGTCATGAACGGAATGTCCAACTCCGCCAGAAGCGGAAAGTTCGCCAACGCCGGAGTGGTAGTGCAGCTCAATCCTGAAGACATCCCTGAGGAATATGCCGACAAGGGTGCTTTCGCTGGTCTGGAATTCCAGAAGGATGTCGAGAGAAAGATGTGGGAATATGCCCACGAGCATTCTGATTCGGAGAATCCTTTTGTCGCCCCGGCTCAGAGGATGGTGGATTTCTGCGAGGGCGAGGATTCCGAAGATCTCCCGGAGACTTCCTACAAGCCTGGTGTGGTTCCGGCTCCGCTTCACGAGTTGCTTCCTCCAATCATCGCCGAGAGGCTTCAGGACGTGTTCCCGATTGTGAACCAGAAATCGATGAGAGGTTACTACACCAATGACGCTCTGTTGATAGGTGTGGAGTCCAGGACATCCTCTCCGGTCCGTATTCCGAGAAATCCTCGCAACTGCGAGGCCGACGCATTCCCGGGTCTGCTTCCATGCGGTGAGGGGGCCGGCTATTCTGGAGGTATCGTTTCTTCCGCCATAGACGGCATCAACTGCGCTGTCGCCGCCGTCCGTTCCCTTAGTGAAACAGACGGCGACAGTGAGCCTTCATCTTCTTCTGCAGATTCGGAGACAGAATAATATTGGGTATTCATGCTTTACGGGCTCAGCGACCGGATCATCATCGTCGCTGAGCCTGTTTGTATGCTGAATGGCAGTGTAGCATGACGCTTGAATTGTCGAAGCGATTGTTTTTCTTGTGGGCGTTCTGGCGAAACGGTAATATTCTTTGAAAACGAGTAGAAAGTAGTAACTTAGTGGTCAAAATACGAATCAGATGAGACACATTATCAGCATCCTTATTGCGTTCGTGGCCATGGTCACGATGAGCGCTAATGAACGTCTGGAGAATTTCCCTCTGCCGTCCGGTCCGGACACGCTCAGGATTCTTGCGGTCGGTAACAGTTTTTCCGATGATGGGACGGAGTATATTCCCGGACTTTTGGAGGCGGCCGGAATACATAACGTGATAATCGCCAGGCTGTACATCGGAGGTTGCTCTTTGGAGAGGCATTGCAAGGAGTACGCTGAAGGCCTGTCAAACTATGTTTACTACAAATCACAGGAAAACAAATGGGAGACTGTAAGCAAGAGCGCCTCGTTGCTTGATGGACTCAAGGATGAGCCTTGGGACATCATCACCATTCAGGAGACATCCGGACGCACCGGAATATACGACACTTACCAAGAGTGGATTCCCCGCTTGGTGAACATCATAAGAAAAGAGGCTCGGAATCCGCGGGTGGCCATAGTCTGGCATGAGACATGGGCTTACGCTTCCAATTCGTCACACAAGATGTTCAGACTGTATGGCAACGATCAGGACAGAATGTATTCCGGAATTGTGGATTGTGTGAGACGCGCGTCGGTAGAGTTTGGTCTTCCGGTAGTGATTCCTAGCGGTGACGCCATCCAGATAGCCAGAGACACCCGCCTGAACAATCAGAACGAAGTTCCGATGACAAACAAGGTTTACCAGCTGACTCGCGATGGTTACCATCTGTCAAGGCAGTTCGGGCGTTACATCGCCGCTTGCACATGGTTTGAGACTCTGATAAAGCCGACCATGGGAAAATCGGTTCTTGGCAACGGCTATCTTATGCGTGACACTGAGTACAGTATCACCACAAAAGACGCCCGTCTTTGTCAAAAGTGTGCTGTGCGGGCGGTTGAGGCATGGAAGTGATGTAGGAAAATATGAACGAGAATTATGAAATCTCTTAAAGAACTTTACAGGATCGGTAAGGGACCATCCAGCAGCCATACTATGGGACCTAACAAGGCCGCCAAGGATTTCGCTGAGCGACATCTTGACGCAGCCTCGTTCGAGGTGACGCTTTATGGAAGCCTCGCTGCCACAGGCAAAGGGCATATGACCGATGTGGCGATCACAGAAGTGCTGGAGCGTATAGCTCCGGTGAGCATAGTGTGGAAGCCTGAAGTATTCCTCCCATACCATCCAAACGGGATGTCCTTCAAGGCTTTTGACTCCGAAAGCCGCCAGACGGACGAATGGACGGTGTACAGTGTCGGAGGTGGAGCGTTGTCCGAGGGCAAGCCGGACGACCGCTTCTCGACGCCTGATGTCTACGAGATGAACCGTCTTGCGGACATTCAGAGATGGTGCGAGGACAAGGGACGCAGTTATTGGGAATATGTCGACCTTTGCGAGGGGCCGGACATTTGGGATTATCTTCAGGAGGTCTGGGAGGCCATGAAAGCGTCAGTGGAGAGGGGGATAGACCATGAAGGGGTTCTCCCGGGACCTCTGAACCTCCCGAGAAAGGCTCCGATATATTACGTCAAGGCAACAGGGTACAAACAGACCCTTCAGACCCGCGGCCTTGTCTATGCCTATGCTCTCGCCGTCAGCGAGGAAAATGCATCAGGAGGAATCATCGTGACGGCTCCGACCTGCGGATCGAGCGGTGTGATGCCAGGGGTTCTCTACCATCTGGCGAAAGGTCATGAATTCAAGGATATTCGTGTGCTTCATGCATTGGCTACGGCTGGAATCATCGGGAATGTTGTAAAACGAAACGCATCCATTTCGGGTGCGGAGGTGGGTTGTCAGGGAGAAGTCGGTGTCGCGTGCGCGATGGCTTCCGCCGCTGCATGCCAACTTTTCGGTGGCAGCCCTTCGCAGGTTGAATATGCCGCCGAGATGGGATTGGAACACCATCTCGGGATGACTTGTGACCCGATTTGCGGTTTGGTTCAGATTCCTTGCATCGAAAGGAACGCTTTTGCCGCGACACGGGCTCTCGACTCGAATCTCTATGCGGCTTTTTCGGATGGGAAGCATCGTGTGTCCTTTGATCATGTGGTGGAGGTGATGAAGCAGACCGGCAAGGATCTTCCTTCTCTTTACAAAGAGACCAGCGCCGGTGGACTGGCGAAGAGTTTCAGGGAGTTGAAGAAGCCATTCTAGCATTTGATTTTAGTGTAGATTCGACATAATGACAGCCAAAGGCGACATATTGTCACGAAATGATGACAATGTGTCGCCCTTTTGATACTTGGGCGTCAACGGCACGCCGATTGATTAAACTCAAAATGTCTCGCTTGAAAGAGCGGGGTGGAAATAGATAAAGAAAATATAAAAATAGGAGATTTAATTATGTTACCAGTATCAAAAAAGTACAACAACCAAAATTGGTTACCTACATTTTTCAATGATTTCTTTGACAACGATTGGATGGTCAGGGCTAATGCCACTGCCCCTGCGATCAATGTATTGGAGAATGAGAAGAGTTATGACATCGAACTTGCCGCTCCAGGTATGACAAAGGATGATTTCAAGGTCAGTCTTGACGACAATGGTGATCTTGTCATCAATATGGAGAAGAAGGAAGAGAAGAAAGAGGAAAACAATGAGGAAAAGAAGCATGGACATTATCTGAGACGAGAGTTCTCATATTCAAAGTTCCAGCAGACCATGGTTCTTCCTGATGATGTTGAGAGAGAAAAGATTAGCGCCACTGTAGTCAATGGTGTCCTCAAAGTCAATGTTCCTAAACTTCAGAAGCAGGAAGTGCCTCAAACGAAAAAAATCATAGAAATTAAGTAAAAAAGTTTGCAGGTAAAGAAAAAATGCCTATCTTTGCATCCGCATTCAGGAAGACAACCAGAAACGACGGATGCAAAATCGCAAGGTGCGGTAGTTCAGCTTGGTTAGAACGCCGGCCTGTCACGCCGGAGGTCGAGGGTTCGAGCCCCTTCCGCACCGCGAATGATTGAGAATCAATCAGCCAGCCTTTCAGATTACTTCTGAAAGGCTTTTTTTTATGCTCTTTCCATACGTTATTTGCGACCAGTGCAGGTTGTGAAGGTACTCCCGTGGATCATGTCCAGATACGGCAAAGGAGCGTTGGCGTCCGAATAAATCATATTGCCGCCAGACCTTTTCACCATCTGCAATCTCGCCGCCGGCGGCATTATATGCACGGGTCGGCGACAACCGCATTTTGTGAATATGGCGGCACACAAAACCGCCCTAAGCACAACGAAAAGCCGGAGGATATGCCGCCTATGGATTTGGGCACCATAGGCGGCATACTGCCGTGCTCCATACTGGCGCAGAAGCATGATCGTATGCCGACATTTTGCAAGATTGCAATACACGCGTCCGCTGAAAAGGCAACCATGTTCGGTCAGGTTGCCGAATGTCGTAGGCCATTGACTGATAACATCACTGGCCGTCAGCCTTGGCTTGAATGTTGGCGTGGGATGACAATGGCCAGACATATCTTTGAGTCTCAATGATGAAGGAGACATCATGCGTCTGGTGCAGCGGCTGATATGAATTTGTCAAAAGACCTTAGTGCCTTAAAAGAACAGCCATGCCATTGCGCCCTCAGCGGTATTTCACTAATTTCCAACCAGAAACAATCCGGCAGGTGTTGTCATTTCCGAAAATATCACTAAATTAGCACCGTTTTAGGCTTGCTGGCCCGAAACAGACATATTTGATGAAAGTGTTTTCGCACTATCCTTCTGAAGAAATCTGACAGTTTCAATAGTACAAGGGTAACGACAACACCATTTCATCTGTATTCGCTTGCGTGTACCCTACACTCAACGATACAGGTGTGGGGATTGTTTCCGTTTTATTTGTACTTGGGCTTTGTCAGAGCCTCTTCAGAGATAAACGAATCGGCTCCACACTTTCTTTGTATATACCAATTTAATCGGCATCTGGGGCTGGACCGTATATAATAATCGGATAATTATCCATCATGCCGAAAATGAACTGAAATGAACTTGATTTGATTGAAACTTACTTGTAATATTGCAGCCCGATATTGAAGAAACAATAAAAGAATAATATCTTATGAAACGCACAATTTTTAACCAAATCAAAATTGCGGTGATTCTTCTACTTGCATTAGCAGGATGGGGATGTACCGAAAAAGAAACTCAAGTTGAGGTTTCGTCTGTGTCACTGAACACAGCGACAATCGAGATGGTTGAAGGCGAGACATTCAGCCTTGTCGCCACTGTCCTGCCAAAGGACGCTGAATATGACGGCGTGATCTGGGCATCGTCCAACGCCTCGGTCGCCAGTGTGAATTCCGGCACAGTGACCGCTGTCAAAGAAGGTACGGCTACAATCACAGCCAGCGCTGGTGGCAAGTCCTCCACTTGTACCGTAAAGGTTTCGACTAAAGTGGTGGCCGTGACGTCGATCACTCTTGACAAGACTTCTTTGTCAATGAAAGTGGGAGAAACAGAAACGATAACCGCAACGGTTAATCCAGGCAATGCTACCGACAAATCAGTGACTTGGGGATCATCAGATGTGTCTGTCGCGACCGTGTCCGATGGCAAAGTCACGGCGAAGAAGTCAGGAACCGCAATTATAACAGCAAAATCAGGTTCTTGCATCGCAGAATGTACCATTGCCGTCTCAGTAGATGTAGAATCTGTCACTCTTGACAAAACCTCTCTTGAACTGACCATAGACGAGACGGTACAGCTGACTGCCACGGTGAAGC
>DCMG01000068.1:44340-44464 GCA_002321335.1 Bacteroidales bacterium UBA1628
ACGTGACCTGGACTTCCTCCGACGAGTCGGTTGCGAAGGTTGCCGACGGCAAGGTGACAGCTGTCAAGTCCGGTAAGGCGACAATAACGGCCAAGTGCGGCGGCAAGACAGCCGAGTGCGCTGT
>DCMG01000171.1:0-6709 GCA_002321335.1 Bacteroidales bacterium UBA1628
GTAAGCGGCACGACCGTCACTGTCAAGCAGTCAGCCCTTAACTCCGCCATCCTCAATCTGGGCGGTGTGGCTGACGCTGAGTTCACGGTCTATCTCAGGCTTGATTCATGGGTGGCAAACAACAAGAACACGGCTGTCGAGACCTCGTTGACACAGTCCAATGTGATTTCCGCCACATTCGTTCCTTACAACCAGCTGATTCTTGACAAGGATGTCTATGATCACGTTTGGGTTCAGGGTGACTACTGCGGCTGGAGCCATGACAAGAGCCAGTTCCTCTACAACTACAGCAAGGACGGCAAGACCTTCACAGGTGTCGTTGACTTCGGTGAGAAGGCCGCGAACGGAATCAAGTTCACAGGTGCCGCCTCATGGGAGGATGCTACCGGAAACTGGGGCTCTGAGGCACAGGCGGAGGAAGCCGAGGCCAAGAGCATCCAACTCGTCAATGGCGGTGGTTCTCAGAACATCATCTGCTACAGCAAGCGTTTCTACGGATTCACTCTTGACAAGGGTTCTCTTGTTCTGACAAAAGACTGGGGCGCTGATGTAATCGGAATCGTCGGTGGATTCAACGATTGGGGTGCTCAGCCTGACATCGAGATGAACTACAACGCTGACTATGTTCGTTTCTGGGCTGACGCTGAATTCACTTCCGACACCGAGATCAAGTTCCGCGCTGACGGAGCATGGGATTTCAACTGGGGAGCAAACGGTAACGTTGGTGGTGACAACATCGCTGTGACTGCCGGTAAGTACCGTGTCTACCTCGACCTCAACAAGAAGAGTGTCGAGCTCAGCACCTCAATGTACGGTAAGGATGAGCCAAGTGCCGGCGGCAACGAGCCTGAGCCTGAGAAACCTGCCGTTTGGTCGCTCATCGGAACAATGGGTGGCGACAATTGGACCGCTGACGTGGACATGGCCAACATCGAGGGTGAGGTTTGGATCGCGCGCAGCGTCAGCCTGACAGCAAGCGATGAGTTCAAACTCCGTTTCGGCCACGATTGGGCGGAGACCGCAGGCGGAACCGAGGCCAACTCAAAGAGCACAATCAAGCCGGATGACCCTTATGATGTCTTTAAGCCAGTGCTTGGGACAGCTTTCGCGGCAGGTGGAATGAACATCCAGGTCGGAGTCGAAGGAGTTTACGATGTCACCTACGACAATGCGGCCAAGACCATTCTTGTGGAGAATCACAAGGCTCTCTTCTCGCTGATTGGCAACATCAACGGCTCTGGTTGGGGCAAGGATTTCGTCATGACACAGGACGGTGACATCTGGACAAGCCCTGTTGTGACAATCGATGGCGAGTTCAAGATCCGTTACGATTTCTCTTGGGATGACGCGAACACCTATGGTGTCGGTGACGGAACGACAGTCGAGATCGGCAAGGAGTTCACCCTTGTTCAGCCGGGTGGAAACATCAAGGTTCCTGAGGCCGGTGACTACAAGGTGATCTTCAATGCGAAGACCCTCGCCGTGACCATCCAGAAGTAATATTCATGTCTTTCAGACGCACCCGATGGAAGAATATGCCCGGGTGCGTCTGATTTATTATATTCGTAAATTATGAAACGCTCATCATTCCTCTTTGGCCTTTTAAGTTTGATTGTGTCAGCCGCTTTCCTTGTGGGATGCGACAAGAACGGCACTGCGCCGGAACCTGCTCCGACCCCGGAGCCTGTCACTCCGGAACGCACCGGAGAATCGAGAATATCCTATCAGCTGCTGGTATATTCATTCGCTGACAGCAATGGCGACGGTTGCGGGGACTTCAGAGGAATCCAATCCAGACTTGACTATCTGAAGGAGATGGGGGTTCAGGCTCTCTGGCTTTCCCCGATCCACAAAGCTTCATCCTATCACGGGTATGACGTTCTGGACTATTCCAGCGTCAATCCCGACTACGGCACCGAGGCCGATTTCAAATCCCTTCTGGACGCGGCACACGCCAAAGGGATCAAGATTTATCTTGACTATGTGCTGAACCACACTTCCAAGAATCATCCGTGGTTCCTTGACGCGAAACAAAGCGCGGACAGCCAGTACCGCGACTATTATATCTTCTCCGACAACCCTCAGGCAGACATCCGTGACGGCAAGATTCCGATGATCGCCACCGAGGGCGCGCGTGGCTACGATTCCGGCCAGTGGTTCTCCGCTGTCACCGGAGTTGACGGCAAATTGAAAGTGAAGTTTACCCTAACCTTGGACAATTCCGGGAAACCTTCGACCCTCAAGATGGACAAGGTGGACGAAGTGACCAACTCCGGAAGTCAGAACTCAGGAATATGGTTGTACTACGGAGATGCCAGCATGGAGCAGTTCTATAAGACCGGCGCCAAAGAATGCTCTCTGTCTCTGGAGTTTGAATCTTCATGGGGAGTTCTCGTGAGGACCAGCCAGACCCAATGGGACTCCTACAAATACGGCGCTCCTTCGGGGAAGAACCAACTTTCCTACGGCACTCCGCTTGCGCTGTCAAACTCCAATGCCCAAGACATCCTTCTGCCTGGGATGACCACAACGATGTACCACTCACATTTCTGGACGGACTGGTTCGCTGATCTGAACTACGGTCCGGTGGAGACCTGCGAGCAATCAGGCGCTTTCAAGTCTGTCTGCGAATCCGCTGACAAATGGATCAGGATGGGTGTGGACGGTTTCCGCCTGGATGCCGTCAAGCACATCTACCACAATGCCAATTCGGACGAGAACCCGACTTTCTTGAAAAAGTTCTACGACCACTGCAACGCAACCTTCAAATCCGCTGGAGGTCAAGGCGAGTTTTATATGGTCGGCGAGCAGTTCAGCGACGCCGCCGAGGTGGCTCCATATTACAAAGGTATTCCGGCCCTCTTCGAGTTCAGCTTCTGGTGGAGGCTCAAGGACTGCATCAACGGCGGCAACGGAAGTTCGTTTGTCGGGACGATTCAGGGTTATCAGAAACTATACTCCGGCTACCGTTCCGACTACATCGAAGCCACAAAACTGTCCAATCACGATGAGGACAGGGCCGGCAGCGACCTTGGAAAGAACGCTGCGAAGATGAAACTTGCCGGAGCGGTGCTGCTTACAGCCGGTGGCCAGCCGTACATCTATCAAGGCGAGGAACTCGGCTACTGGGGCGCCAAATCCGGTGGCGATGAATATGTCCGTACGCCAATTATGTGGAATGCCGATGGTTCCTCCCTTGCCGACGGTAAACTGAGCGGCAAGGTGGACAAATCCATGCTGACATCTTCGATCTCTGTCGAGAGTCAGGCAAAGGACGAGAACTCCATCCTCAATGTCTATCGCAAGTTCGGAGTCCTGAGGGATGAATATAAAGCCTTGGCCAAAGGCTCGTTCGATTACTGTTCGGCTGTCGCTTCAGTGAGCTCAGTCTCGGCTTGGTACCGCTCTTGCGAGGACCAGAAGGTTCTGGTAGTCCACAATTTCTCCGCCGGCAACGCCACAGTGAACCTCACGTCCGACAAACTGGACAACGTCATAGCCACTAACGGCTCTGTCAAGGTGAATGGCACAAAGGTGACTCTGGGAGCATATTCATCGGTAGTATTCCTGCAATAAATTATAGGACATTATATGAGACGCACACTATCAATTTTGCTGACAGCTCTTGTGGCATTCTCCTGCGCTCCCAAGGCGGAGGTGGCCGTGGAAGAGCCGGACTGGGCCCGGAACGCTGTGGTCTATGAGTTGAACACCCGACAGGCGACCGCTGAGGGCACATTCGCGGCAGCCGAGAAGAAACTCCCGGAGCTCAAGGAGTTGGGCGTGGATGTGGTCTGGCTGATGCCTGTCTATCCGATCGGAGAGAAGGGCCGCAAGGGAACCCTTGGTTCCTACTACGCCATCAAGGACTACTGCGACATCAATCCTGAGTTCGGAACCCTTCAGGATTTCGACCATTTTGTGCAGTCGGTGCACGACCTTGGGCTCAAGGTCATCATCGACTGGGTGGCCAACCACACCTCTCCAGATCATCCGTGGGTCACTGAGAAGCCTGCCGATTGGTACGTCCGCGATGCGAGCGGCAACACGATCGTTGAATATGATTGGACGGACATCGCGAAACTCAACTACGCGTCCAAGGAGATGCGGGCTGAGATGGAGAAGAGTATGCGTTTCTGGCTGGACAGAGGAATCGACGGATTCCGGTGCGACGTGGCCTTTCAGGTGCCGCAAGACTTCTGGACTGATGCCTTCTCGAAGTTCAGGTCTGAATATTCCCGCAGGCTCTACTTCCTCGCCGAGGGTGAGGAGACTTGGCTGCACGAGGCCGGATTCGATGCCACCTACGCTTGGAAACTGCACCATCTGCTGAACGACATCGCACAAGGGAAGGCCGACGCTGACAGCCTTGTCCGCTATGTGGAGTGGAATGCTGCCACCTATCCGTCAAACGGTTACAGGCTCTCTTTCACTTCCAACCACGACGAAAACTCATGGAATGGTACTGAATATGAAAGGATGGGTGACGCTTGGAAGGCCATGGCAGTCCTCTGCTGGACCCTTCCGAACGCCCAGCCGTTGATCTACACGGGTCAGGAGGTCGGCTACAACCACCGTTTCGAGTTCTTCGAGAAGGATCCGATGCCGGACTGGAACCACAACGCCACCACGGATTTCTACACCTATCTTAATAAGGTAAAGCACGCCCATCCGGCTCTGTCTGCCGACAATCCGTCATTCGAGGTCGTTTCCTGCACGGATTCCGGACTGGTCTTCAAGCGCAGCCTTGATCAGGACAGCGTCATCGTCAGTGTTCAGCTGAAGGCTCCGTGGAACTGGAGCATAGATGTCCCTGAGGCCAGGATTTCGCAGGTGGAGCCTCCGAGCTGGTGGGTCGGGATGAAGACTCCGCTCCAGCTGATGATCCACGGTGATGCCATCGCTGACTATGATGTCAGGATCGAGGGCGAGGGTGTCAGCGTAAAAGAAATCCATAAGGCAGAAAGCCCTAATTATCTGTTTGTTGACGTGGCCATCAGCCCGTCAGCCAAACCCGGAGAGTACGGAATCATATTCACAAAAGATGGTAAGTCCTTCCGCTATCCGTACCAGATTGCCGCGAGGGAGGAAGGTTCAGCCGAGCGTGGCAGCTTCACAACTTCGGATCTTATTTATCTAATTTGCCCTGACCGCTTTGCGAACGCTGACAAAGGCAATGACAGCACCGATGACACAGCCGACAAGGCTGACCGGAGCGAGCCGTTTGGCCGTCACGGTGGTGATTTGCAGGGCATTATCGATCATCTTGACTATATCGCCGACCTTGGCGCTACCGCCATCTGGTGCACTCCGCTTCTGGTCGATGACCAGCCGAAGGAGTCATACCACGGTTATGCCTGCGGTGACTACTACCGCATCGACCCTCGCTTCGGCAGCAATTCCCAGTACAAGGAATATGTCGCCAAAGCCCACGAGAAAGGCCTCAAGGTGATAATGGACATCGTCACAAACCATTGCGGCACAGGACATTGGTGGATGAAGGATCTGCCTTTCAACGACTGGATCCACCAATTTCCTGAATATACCGGCTCGAACATCGCCTTCTCCACGGCGATGGATCCGAACGCCTCCCAGTACGATTCCAACCTTCAGGTCAGCGGCTGGTTCGTGCCTTCAATGCCGGATATGAATCTCGACAATCCGTTCATGCTGAAATATTTCCAGCAGTGGGCGATTTGGTGGACAGAATATTCCGGACAGGACGGTCTGCGCGTGGACACCTATCCTTACAACGAGAAAGTCCCTATGAGCAAGTGGTGCGAAGCCGTGATGAATGAATATCCCAACCTTAATATAGTAGGGGAGTGCTGGGACACCAACGTCGACCAGCTCGCTTACTGGCAGGGCGGCAACGCCAACCGTGACGGTTTCGACTCGCATTTGCCTTCAATTATGGATTTTCCTCTTCAGGAGGCTGTCAACGCCGCACTCTGCGAGGACAATCCGCAGTGGGGACAGGGAATGGTCCGGGTATATTCTGCCCTCTCACACGACGCCACTTATCACGATGTGTCCAAGATGCTGGTATTCCTGTCCAACCACGACCATTATCGTGTAGCTGATGCTTGGAAACAGAATCCGGACAAACTAAAGATTGCCTACACCCTTTTGGCCACAGTCCGTGGAATCCCTCAGATTTTCTACGGAGACGAGATGGGATTCGCCACCGGTAAGTCTTACAAGAGCGATGGTGAGTTGAGGATGGATTTCCCAGGCGGCTGGGAAGGCGACAAGGTTGACCTTTTCACCGAGGAAGGCCGTGCCTCCGCCACCGTTTCTGTAGGTGGAAAAACGATCCCGCAGGGACAACTCGCTGAGCTTCACGACTATGCCAAGACCCTCTTCCAGTGGAGAAAAGGCAAGGAGGTTATCCATAACGGCCGCACGAAGCACTTCCTCGGCCGCGACAACACCTACGCCTTCTTCCGCTACAACGACACCGACAAGGTCTTCGTCTATGTGAACAACTCCCCGGAGCCGAAGAACATCCCGTGGTCCCACTACTCCGAGATCGCCTCCGACCTGAAATCCGGCCGCAACGTCCTCACTGGCGAGACCGTCCAACTCTCCGACTCCACCATCGTCCCGCCTTCCACCGCCCTAGTTGTGGAATATTCATTAAAGTAAGATGATTACTATATTTGCTGATTAAAAAATATTTCTAAATTTTATGCGTCAATCCTTTTAT